>CAYZAF010000170.1:0-13937 GCA_964476435.1 uncultured Syntrophaceae bacterium | reverse complement strand
CACACCCATGAGTACCAGCTTGAAAAGGTATATACGTGGGATGACGGTCCGCGTGGTCCCGAAAATATCTACGAGGCCATTTATGCCAATTGCGGGGCGTGGTGCAAGGGGCACGAGTTAACGTACGTGGTCGACGACTATGAAGAGGACGTCAAGAAGCACACAGTCTCGCTGCTGAGCTGGCCCGCAATGAAGGCCGTAAAGCCGTCTTTGAGCATTTCTTAACCGGTACCTCCAGTACGGGACCAAAACTCACTCCGTAGCGCAAGAAAGCCTGATGTATGAATCTCAAAGACTGCCGTGATGCGGCTCGTCTCCGGTATAGAGGGATCAGCTTGTCGGAGTATATCCCCACCGTGGTGAAGGGGCTCGAGGATGACGTCGATGCGATATTCTTTGGCGACGGGGAAAGAGTAATGTCTGAACACCGGCACCAATCGGAGACACGCCTGTTGGACCCACCCCGCTAGGCCGGTCAACTACGTCCCTCACTCCTCGTTCGAAGGTTGACCGGGCTCGTTCCGGTCGCATGTGAGCTTGCCCCCCGTCCGCTCTGAGCTCACTTAAGAAACTTGCCGTTGACCCCCATAAGAAAAGTCTAGTAAACTCGTGAGACTCCGATGCCGTTCCCCTTTTGCTCTCTATCTTGGGGCCGGCTTGTGTTATGCGTAAATATTTTATTTTTGTTACCGCGGCCACGGGACTTTTGATGTCCGCCATCGACGTCACCGTCGTGGCTGTGGCCTTCCCCCATTTCATGAAGGACCTTCATACGAATGTCCTTTGGGCCGCCTGGACCATTTCGGTCTACTCCATCGGCGTCACTGCGGCCATGCCCCTGGCTGGGAATCTCAGCGACAGTTTCGGACGCAAGAAGGTCTTCATGGGCTCCCTCGGCCTTTTCACTGCCGGCTCCCTCGCCTGCGGCCTCGCACCCAATGTATTTGTGCTCATCCTGTGCAGATTCTTTCAGGGCCTCGGCGGCGCCAGCTTTCTTCCCACTGCGTCGGGCATCGTGAGTGACCATTTTCCGGAGACCCGGGAAATTCCCATCGGCCTCTTGAGCGGTACCTGGTCGGTGGGAGCCATCATCGGGCCGAACCTCGGGGGCTGGATCGTAAGCCAGTATTCATGGCGGTACATTTTCTACATCAACGTTCCTGTCGGCATTGCGTTGATGTGCCTCATCTTGATCCTTCTCAGGGATCCCCGGCAATTGTCCCGGCGGCATGTGGACTTTGAGGGGGCATCCTTCTTCAGCGGGGCCATACTCTTTTTGATGCTCGGACTGACGCTCCTCGGTGAGACCTTCTCCCGGCGCTCGATACCGGTGGTGGTTGCCTCGATGGGCCTCAGCTTCTCCCTTCTCCTCGTTTTTCTTCGGCAGGAGAAGATAACAACGAACCCGATCGTCGAGGTGGTGCTCTTGAAATCAAAGCCGTTCCTCGCCGCGAACCTCTTCAATATCGCCATAGGCGCCGCTTTCGTCGGGGTCTTTTCCTTCGTGCCCCTCTATGCCACCTCGGTCCACCGCTTATCGATTCTCGCAAGCGGCATGATACTCACTCCCCGATCAATCGGGGTGATCACCTTTTCCGCAATCACGAGCTTCCTCCTCAGGCGGCTGGGTTACAGGTGGCCCATGGTGGCAGGCGCATGCATCATCTCCAGCGCGGCGATTCTTCTAGGTCAGGGCTCTTACCTCCATAAGCTCCTCGAGAACCGGATGGGAATCACGGAGATCCTCTCCCTCCTCATGCTCATGACCGGCATAGGCGCGGGGATCATAAATCCGGCTGCCAACAATGCGTGCATCGAGCTTATGCCCGAAAAGGTCGCGACTATCGTGGGGCTTCGAGGCATGTTCAGGACGGTGGGAGGGGTGCTGGGCGTCTGTGCCGTCACTCTCATCCTTCATCTGAGCCCTAATCTTAACATGGGCTTCACGCTGGCCTTCAGCCTCTTCGGCGCGGCGCTCCTGGGAGCGATTCCCCTTGTCTTTCTCATGCCTGCAGGGAGGAAGTAATAGACCCGCTGGAACGAAAGCCTGGCGAGTGGGCGCCGCTTCCGTGCTCGTGGGTTTTCCCGCAACCCACTTTTTTGTTCTATCCACAATACCGATACGTTATAATCCCGTTAAGCCACTTATAGGAGCGGAACGGAGCAAAGGCGGGGAGGTGCACGTGGAGGCAGGGAGAAAACAAGGGCTGGGCCGCGTTCAATCGATTTTCATGGAGACCTTCGGGTTAGGCCCTACGGTTGCGCTTTGTTCCATTTTGCTCGTTATCCTGGTGATCTTCGCCGCCGTTTTCTGGTTTTTCCATTCGGCGCCGCCCGACACCCTTACGATGACCAGCGGTCCCGAGGAGAGCGTCTTTCGGATGAACGCCGAGAAATACCGCGAGATCCTGCTCCGGAGCGGGGTGAAGTTGAAGATCCTTCCTTCGTCGGGGTCGCTTCAAAACCTCGAGAGGCTGGCCGATCCTGCGTTTCGCGTCGACGTAGGATTCGTTCAGGGTGGGGTTGCCAAGGGAATCAATATCGATAGGCTTGTCTCGCTCGGCAGCATCTCTTTCGAGCCCCTTTTGATTTTCTATCGAGCCGCGGCACCCCTGGAATTTCTCTCCCAGTTGGCTGACAAGCGGGTCGCCATCGGTCAGACGGGAAGTGGAACGCGCGCCTTGTCGGTGACTCTCCTCGAGGCCAACGGGATCACCCCTGGCGGCTCAACGGCCTTCGAGGACATGGACGCGGAAGACGCTGCCAAGGCCCTCGTCGAGGGAAAGGTCGATGCGGCGTTTCTCATGGGGGATGTGGCCTCGGGGAAGCTCATGGGCGCGCTTCTCTACACGCCCGGAATCAGGCTCTTCGATTTCCTCCAGGCTGAGGCCTACACCCGCCGCATCATCTACCTGCACAAGCTTGACCTCCCCATGGGCTCCGTCGACCTCGGGAAGAACATGCCCCCTCACGACATGCAGCTCATCAGCCCCACGGTTGAGCTCATCGCGCGGAAGGACCTCCACCCGGCGCTTTCCGACCTTTTGCTCGAAGCGGCGACCGAGATACACGGGAAACCGGGAATCCTCAGACGCCGCGGGGAGTTTCCCGCCGCCTGGGAGCATGAGTTCCCCATAAGCGCGGACGCGCAGCGCTTCTACAAGTCGGGGAAAGGCTATCTCTACCGCCTCCTTCCGTTCTGGGTGGCGAGCATGCTAACTCGTATCGTTGTGGCCTTTCTGCCTGCCGTCGTCGTACTGATTCCGGTGCTTCGCATGGTCCCCGGCATCATTCGTTGGCGCATGGGACTGCGTATCTCCCGGTGGTATAGGGCGCTCCTTCTGCTCGAGCAGGACGTACGGGCCCCCCGGACCCCCGGCGAGGGAGAGGAATACCTCAGGCGACTCGATCGCATCGAAGAGGAAGTCAACGGGATGAAGGTTCCCGCGTCCTTTGGCAATCAATTCTATGTGCTCCGCGAGCACATCGGATTCGTCCGCAGCCAACTCTCGGGCGAACCAACGAGGTCCCACCCATAATTTGTCAATTTACGAGAGCAACCCCACGACTGGCAAGGGAGAATCGTCGGCCTTTAGGGAAGGGAGACGAGACCCATGGGGAACTTGAATATCGGTACGGCAACGGGTTAACGTGTAGACATGTCGGGCTATTACTCATACTCAGCCATCAAGGGGAGGGGCGTCACATTTCTTTTTCTGCTCTTTTCTTTGTGGTTTTTAGTTATGGTGGTGAGATTGATTCTGGGGCCTATCCTGCCCTTGATCGAGGATGACTTCCTCGTGACCCACGCGAAGGCTACCGTGCTCATCTCCCTGTTTGCCTTCGGCAGTTCGTCGTCTATTTTCGCCTCAGGCATCTTTGCGGGCAGGATCGGCTACAAGAGATTCGTCGTTACGTGCCTGGCTGCACAGGTGGTCGTATTTCTGGTGATCCCCCATGCCCGGACCTTCTTTCAGCTCGCCGTGCTTATTTTTGTGTTGGGCTTCATCTGGGGCACCTATTTCCCCTGCGTCGTACCCATCGTCACGAGCCACTTCGCACCGTCAGTATGGAATAGAGCCCTTGCGATCCAGGACTCCGGTGCCTCGCTCAGTGCGATCGCTGCTCCCCTCCTCGCCACGCTCATGCTCAACTTCCTTTCCTGGCGGCAGTTCTTCTATGTCTTTGCAGCGGCGTATGTGCCCCTGGGTGCCGCCTTCCTTTTCATGGCGAAAGAAGTAAGGGTGGAACAGAGAGTGACCGTATCCCTTCGGAATCTATTGAAGGGCAGATCGGTGTGGATCCTTGGGGTCCTATGGGTATGCGCGTCCGGGGTCTTCTGGGGTATCTGTCAGGTGATACCCCTCTATTTTACCAAGGAGCTGTCGTTAGGGATCCGGTACACAAACACCGTGTTCGGCCTCTCGAGAATTGGGGGATTTGCGTGCGGAATAACCGTGGGTTTTATTGCCGATCGCTTCGGCCTGAAAAGGATCATGTTCGCCGTACTGTGCCTGACCGGGCTCTTCACGATGTTCATGGGTCACTCAAACCTCATGGTCATCCAGATCGCCATGTTTCTCCAAGGAACGATAATCACGGGTTTCTTCGCTGTCGGACTCATGGCGATCTCCAGGACGTTCGGACCGGAACAAAGGAGCATGGCAGCCGGCCTGACGACTATGATGGCGTCCCTCTTGGGCTCAGGGTTGTTGCCTTACCTCCTCGGCCTGTCCGGCGATCATCTCAGCTTCAGATTCGGTATCGTGATCTTCGGCGCTTTCGTTATCCTCGCCAGTGGCCTCGTCTATTTCCTCCTTATTCCCAGTGCGGCAGGCGATCAGGTCATCCATGAGAAGCCGGCGTTGACGCGCCCCATCGAGGGAGACGTCCTTCCTTTCACGGCGGAATGACCGCTCCTTGCCAAATCAGGGGGGCGAACGAGACGGGAAAAGGTGCCGGGTGACAATGCAAGTGCCCTCTTGACTTAAGGCTCTAGGGGATCAAAAATATACGAAAGGGTTCATACCCAATCTTATCCAGGAGGCGCGCAATGGAAGGAGAACACGAGCATACCCATCTTCATTCCCATGCCCATAAGCATGTGCATTCCCACCCGCACAACCATGGGGAGACGGTGCATACCCACGAACACGACCATGCTCATGAGCACGAGCACATCCACGAACATAAGCACCCGCACAAGCATGATGGCGAAGAACAGGCCCATGCCCACACGCATACGGGCGAGCATGGACCTCATGATCACGACCATCCGGAGCATCAGGCAGAGGCGCACGAGCACCAACATCAGAGAGCGGTCTGACTCAAGAAGGTTTTCCCGAACTCGACATCCGGCGCCAGGACCAGGGTCTTTTGTCCGCGTCAGCGCACCATCACAAAGATGGTCCCCGTATTCCCCGTTCTCTGGTCGAGAGCGGTCAGCGACACCTTCTTCCCCGCAGGCAGGGCACTGACCAGGGTAATGAAGCTGTCCACTCCCTCCACAGGTTCGTCTTCAACTGCCAGGATCATGTCTCCCACCTCGAAGCCCGCTTCCGCGAGAGGCCCTTTCGGTTCAAGCTTTTCGATCACCACGCCCTCATTCTCGTCAAGCCCGTATTTGTCGATTTCATTTTGAGCAGGCGCCCTCACTTCCGCCCCGAGGCGATGCATCACCACCCCGGCTTCGAACTTGGCAGCCTCCGCCTGGTTGCCGATGACCACTGTCGCATACTCTTTCTTCCCGTCGCGCAGTATCGTGACCTTCATGCTGCTTCCTACCGCGGTTGCGGCCACATCGTTCCGAAGGGCGTCTGCGTCGGCGATATTCCGGTCCCCCCAGGCGATCACGACATCATTCTTCTTCAAGCCCGCCTTCTCGGCAGGTCCTCCCTTGACGATATCCACGATCAAAGCGCCGGCGATGCTTTCGGTGCGGGCCTCTTTAGCCAGTTCAGGGGTGAGGCTGCGGATTGTCACGCCGAGCCAGCCCCTGACGACCTTGCCGTGGGTCATCAGGGCGTTCGCGACGTAGACAGCGATGTTGCTCGGAATCGTGAAGCCGATCCCTTCGAAGCCGCCCGATTCGGTAGCTATGGCGGCGTTCACGCCGATCACCTGACCGTATAGGTTGAGGAGGGGCCCGCCTGAGTCGCCGGGATTGATGCAGCGTCGGTCTGCAGAAAGTCCTCGTACGAGCTGGGGTTGGTGATGCCAGACCGATGGAGGGCGCTTACAATCCCCTGGGTGACCGATTTCTCCAGGGCTCGGGGCGCGCCGATCGCGACGACCCACTCACCCACCCGGACGGCGTCGGAGTCCCCGAACGTCACATGGGGAAGGGAGCCGGCGCCCGAGATGCGGATCACGGCAAGGTCCGTCTTTGCGTCTCCCCCCACGAGCTTCGCGGGATACTTGCGGCCGTCAGCCAAGGTCACTTCCATTTTGGCCGCCTCTCCCGCGACGTGATAGTTGGTGAGAATGTCGCCCTCGGCGTCGATGATCATGCCCGATCCCAGCCCCTTTATCTCCTGCTTGAATTTTTTGGGCATTTTGGGCAGGTTGAAAAAGTGCTTGAAGAATGGGTTGCTCTCGAACTCCCGGAAGGGATTTTCTACAACCCGGCTCTCGGTCACCTCGACATAGACCACGGAGCGCATCGTCTCTTCAGCCACGCGGGTGATGGCCGTGGTCAGATCGAGAGCCCCTTTGGGCTTGGCTTCCGTCTTGAGCATGGAAGCCGACGAGGCGGGAAGGCCGGTCCAGGCCGTTAAAACGAGCGTCGCCAAGATAAAAACAACCAGCCGTTTCATTGCTGCAGAATCCATGTGTCTGCTCCTTCCTCGCTGTATCGGCCGCGAGATGCTTTTCGATCATGCACGAGATTCTCTCTTAAGCTCTCTTCCCATAACCTTTTATAATCATCCGATCGCCCGATTTCAGCGGCTTTTAGCGGAAGGCGGTCCGAGCGGTGAGGGGAACCGATGTTGAGTAAGGTACTCGAATGAAGATGGGGTCCGCCCCTGTCCCTGTTTAATGCAGATGCTGGATATTTGTCAGCTAGTGACGGTGTACGAGGATACCCAAGAGAGGGGTCAAATGTACCTTGGAATCTACATTCCTAAGCTTGGCTTCTCGAGAGTCTCCGCTGCAACCGGTTGATTGGCACCACACGGCGTGCTCACGCTGGTGCGCGCCTGCCCGTTCTTCCTGAACCGCCATAGTTTCAGGAGCCCGCTCTTTCCTTTGTTGGTATTCTCGGACCCCTGCAGGTCGTCTTCCCTTGAGACCGTCCCATTCTGAATAGGATTGGCTAGTCCGAGAAAGGCGGCATACTGTGAGACGTACCCTTTGACGTAAACAAGATGGGGCAGTCTAGCCCAGTCGCCCTCCTCGATCGCGCAGATGGCTGGCTTTTTTATGAACAGGGCGTCTGACACCTCGTCAATGGTGAGTCCTCGTTTTTCCCTTGCTTCCCGGAACAATTGTCCAATTTTGCAGAGGTCGAAAGGCATTTCTCTCCTCCCCTCTTCAGGCCCGACGGCCTGCTTCGCACGTCCTACAAGAGCCGGTTTCCATGCCATAGGCGAAAGGTTCCCTGCCATCACTAAGAATTATCGGAATATTCCTGAATATCTTTAGGCTCGGAGAAAGAGATAATCGTAGCCATATAATGAGGGAAGGGCTATCCCTTGCGGTTTTCTCCCTGCAACCCTTTGCAGGCCGGCAAGACTCGACCCTGTGCAATTCCCAGAGGGGCTTTAGGAATCGACCCCATTGCCCGATTCTGTCCACGCACCAGGGTCTACCCTGTAGAAGCCCCTCAGCTCGTCGTAGAGGCCCGGATGGTGCTCTTTCAATTCATTCGGCTTCTCGAAGAAGGCCTCGGTGAGCACGGCGAAGAACTCGGCGGGGCTCGCGGCGCCATAGGCATCCACGACATCCTGCTCACCCTGAGCCACCTTGCGGCAGAACTCCTCATACTCCCGACTCAGAACCCTCGCCCACGTGGCATAGTGGGATCGCCCGTGCACCATGGACGCCCCTTTCGTCGCTCCATGCTCCTCGTCCACCTGATGGGCGAATTCATGGAGCACCAGGTTGTGTCCATCCTTCAGGTCTGCGGCCGTCCTTCTCACATCGTCCCACGAGAGAACGACGTAGTCCCTCCGCCATGACTCGCCTAAGCGCGCCTCCCCTGGTGTCGTCTCCTCCGGCCCGATGCCTCTGGCCGCCTTTGCAAGATAGGCCCCCGGGTAGACCAGGATGGTGCGCAGCTTAGGGTAGTATGTTGCCTCCCGGTTGAGGAGAAGAAAACAAGCCTGGGCAGCTATAGTCACCCTGATCTCGTCCGTGATCCGAAGACCCCGGCATCCCTCGAACCGCTTCTCGGCCAGGAATATTTGCACATGCTTCAATAGCTGGTCTTGCAGCTCTTCGGCCAAAAGCCCATAGAGGGTGATGTTCCGCCGGATTATCTCGAGCCAGGCCCGGGGGAAGGGCCGCGATCCTATTGCCTCGCGCCGCTTCTTCTTCAGATAGTCGGCGATGATAAAGGGAAATATGAGGATTGATAAGAGTTTCCGGATCACTCTCCCTCGTCCTGACCTTGCTGCTATGAACCCGATCGGCGGGTAGGCAAATGATGACCTCTCTTTCGCCGCCAACCTTTAATTATCATGCACGACGCGGGCTGTTTGCAACTCGAAGCGTGATCTGCTCTCTTTTGACGGAAGTGAGAGACTAAGAGCGTTGAGCAGCGCGAAGGAAAAGTTGGAGCCTTATGGGGTAAGGAAGCTAAAACGGGGAAAACTTTTGCGGAAACGCTCTATTTGCTCCCAATCCGCGTGTGCCTGAAGGCGCGGGAACGCCTGTATGCCCACCTTTGCTCAATTGACAACCCCATGGTGGGTAACTACATTAGACGAAAGGCCATCAAAATATTGTTGCCGCACAGGCAGGAGTGTCATTGAAATCGAGGAGGGGGCTTATGGAGCGGCACGATAGATTCATTCAAGAGGACGTCCACGATCCTTACTTCACGAAGGAGAAGCATCCCGACCCTATTGTGGACCCCTTGACGGGTCGCCTTCTCGGTCTTTCCATGATCGTGATGGAGGCGCACCAATTTCGTCTGAGAATGGCAATGAAAGACGATGTTCAGTGGATCGCGGACACCCTGACCAGGGAAGGGAAGCTCCTCGAGACGCGGGTGGAGCCCGGAAAGGACGGAAGCCTGGTCGTCGAATGGGGCTCATAGAGGGGTTGCAGTTCATGACTTCTCAAAACCTCGATGCTTTCTTCTCTCCTGCCTCCGTGGCAGTCATCGGCGCGAGCAGCGCAGCGGACAAGCCGGGCTACGCCATCCTGTACAATATCCTGAAAAGCGGCTTCAAGGGCAGGGTCTACCCGATAAACCCGGGAAAGGAGCGCCTCTTCGACCTCCCCTGTTACAGGGACATCGACGCCGTTCCGGAGAGCGTCGATCTCGCGCTCATCGCCATTCCCGCCCAGTACGTGCCGGAGACGCTCGGGGCGTGCGGAAAGCGCGGCGTGCGGGCAATCGTGATTATCTCGGCGGGCTTTCGCGAAACGGGTCCCGAGGGCTTCAAGGCCGAGCGACAGATAACCGACATTGCCCGCCAATACGGCATGCGGGTCCTGGGACCGAACTGTCTGGGCGTCATCGACACATACACGCCCATCAACGCGACCTTCGCGGCAGACACACCCCCGAAGGGCAGAATCGCCTTCATGTCCCAGTCTGGCGCCCTGTGCACATCCATACTCGATATCGCTCTTGCGGAGCGCGTCGGCTTTTCAGCCTTCGTCAGCCTCGGCAACAAGGCGGACCTGAGCGAGGTCGATTTTCTCGAGGCATGGGCGGAGCATGAGAACGTAAGGGTCGTCCTCGCATACCTGGAGGGCATCAGGGAGGGCGACCGGTTCATCCGTACTGCCAGGGCATTCACGAAGCGCAAGCCCATCGTTGCGATCAAGGCGGGCGTTACGAGCGGCGGCTCGCGGGCCGTGAGCAGCCACACGGGGACCATGGCGGGGAGCGAGCGGGCGTATGAGGCAGCCTTCAAGCAGACGGGCATCATAAGGGCGGCCTCCATAGAGCAGCTCTTCGACTTCAGCGTGGCCCTGGCTCGCCAGCCCTTGCCGAAGACCGAGGCAGTTGCCATTGTGACGAATGCGGGCGGCCCGGGGATAATGGCGACGGATGCCATCGAGCGGGCCGGCCTGCGCCTTGCGTCCCTGGCTAAGGCAACCATTGAAAGCCTGCGCCAGGCTTTGCCTGCCGCTGCCTCAACGCTCAACCCCGTCGACCTTCTCGGCGACGCCACGACCGACCGTTACAGGTCGGCCATTGACATAGTCATTTCCGATCCGAACGTGGGGGCCCTCGTCGTGATCCTCACCCCGCAGTTCTCCACGCCCATCGACGAGGTGGCCCGGGTCGTGGGCGATGCCGCGAGCCCGAGGAAGATGCCCGTTCTTGCCTGTTTCATGGGCGAGGCATCGATGCACCGGGCCGTGGACATCCTCACCGAGCACGCCATTCCCAACTACATCGTGCCGGAAAGGGCGATAGCGGCCCTCTCCGTCATGGTGAAGCAGCGGCTGTGGCAGGAGGAGCCGGAGCCCACGTTCGAGCATTTCGACGCAGACCGGGAGGCCGTCGCTAAGGTCTTTGAGAAGGTGAGATCGGAGAGGCGCCTCACCATCGGCGATGCCGAGGCGAGGAGCATCATGGAGGCCTACGGTATTGCCGTCCCGAGGTCCAAGCTGTGCGAGTCGGCCGAGGAATCGGTCAAGTGCGCCGACGAGATCGGCTACCCGGTAGTGATGAAGATCGCCTCCCCTGACATATTGCACAAGACGGACATAGGCGGCGTGAAGCTCAACGTGCGAAGCGCGGCGGACGTGCGCGACGCCTTTGACCTTCTCACGTATCGCGCCACCCGCTACATGCCGGAGGCCGAGATATGGGGCTGCAACATCCAGCAGCAGGTGCAGGGCGGCAAAGAGGTGATCGTCGGCATGAGCCGCGACCCGCAGTTCGGACCTCTCGTCATGCTCGGTCTTGGGGGTATCTATGTGGAAGCCCTCAAGGACGTCGCTTTCCGCGTTGCCCCCTTCTCCCGAAGAGAAGCGACGGAGATGATGCAGGAGCTCCGCTCCTTCAACCTCCTTCTGGGCGTGCGGGGCGAGGCGCGCTCAGACTTGAAGGCGCTCGCGGATACGCTCCTCAAGGTATCGCAGCTCGTGACTGATTTCAACGAGATCGTAGAGACAGACATAAACCCGCTCATCGTCTTCGAGGAGGGAAGGGGAGCAGTCGGGATAGATATGAGACTCGTCCTGGCTGAGTGAAGCGAAAAATGGGAGGTCCGTCAAATCGCCCGACATTGGCGGGAGGGCCGGTCCGAGGAGGCAGTAATGGCCGCAACGATCTACGTGGCATCGATTGAAAGGCATTCGGGGAAAACCGCGCTCTCCATCGGTCTTCTCCACTGGTTTCGCAAGAAGGGACTGGAAGCCGGATACATGAAGCCAGTCAGCTCCACACCGCACAGCGAGGCTGGCCAGCTCATCGACGAGGACGCGGCGTTCGTCAAGTCGATCTTCGCCTTATCCGAGCCGGTGGAGGCGATGGCGCCCGTCTTTCTGACGCACGACGAAGTGAGGTCAATCGTCGACGGGGCGGACACGGGTTTCTTCGAGAGGCGGATCGTCGAGTCATACCGGGAAGTCTCGCGCGGCAAGGATGTGATGGTCCTTGAAGGGGGCAGCAGCCTTTCCGAAGGGAGGCTCGTCGACCTCGATGCGGGCCGCGTCTCCGAGCTTCTCGGCGCCCGAGCCCTGGTGGTTGTCCCCCGCATCGAGACTCTGGAGATCGTGGACGAGGTCCTCGCGGCCAGGACATCGATGGGGGAGCGTATGGTAGGAGCGGTCATCAACAACGTCCTGCCTCACCGGATGACCTATGCCGGAGAGAAGATCAAACCGTTCCTCGAGGCTAGGGGCGTCCGGGTTTTCGCGACCCTGCCGAGGGAAAGGATGCTTCTCTCGGTGAGTGTGCGTGAGCTGCTCGAGGGGTTGGGTGGCGAGGCCGTTTGCTGCGAGGAGAGTCTCGACGAGCTGGTGGAGAACCTCGTGGTGGGAGCGATGAGCGTGGAAAGCGCGCTCACCTATTTCCGCCGCGCCTCGCAGAAGGCGGTCATCACAGGCGGCGACAGGGTCGACGTACAACTCGCCGCCCTCGAGACCTCTACGCGGTGCCTGATCCTTACGGGCAACCTGCGGCCCGACCAGTTGATAATAGGACTCGCGGCGGAGCGCAATGTGCCGATCATATTGACGGCGTACGACACGCTGAAGGCCATCCAGGTGATCGAGAATTTCTTCGGCAAGACCCGCTTCCACCAGCAGAAGAAGGTCGACTACTTTGAAGGGATGCTCGACAAATGGATGGATTTCGATGCCCTCTGTGCCGCCATCGGCGTGACAATCCGGTAAGGCACCGCCTTCACTGGCTATTGCCCCTAGCCATGGACAAAGGGCTCTACCCGTGCAGACCGCGAATCAGTTGCTGGGCATAGGCGTGGGATAGGGTGGACAATCCGCGTCCCCACAATGATCGACGATGGGAATATGGAGGTGTGTCATGGGCAAAAAGATCTTCATAAGCGACATTCACATGGGGGACCGGGGCCGGGTGCCATTGCACTTTGCTGCTACGCAAAACATCTATGCCAACTCTGGAGCCTGGTGCTATGACGCCAAGTGTTGTACCTTCGTGGAGACTGAGATCGATCAGGGGAAGCATTTTGTGCGCCTCAACAAGTGGGTCAAGCAGCCTGGCGGGAATTATGAGGCAGCGCCTTTTCGTCCTGACCTGTGGATACCTTCGGCATAGCGTCACTCAGTGCAGTTGCAGCTCCGAACTCACCCCGGTGAGGGTCGAGCATACTACGTCCCCGAGGCCGTCCTTGGCAATTCTGCATGACATTGAGAGCAGAACCAGTGCGAGGCGTCCTGACTATACTGTGCGGTATTATAGGTAGCTCCGCACGTCGGACAAGCTGCAGTGGAACCCGCTGTTAGTTCATCGGCATAACGAAGTTTGTTTGAGTAGCGGTCAATTTTGAACCAGTAGACTATCCAGCACACGAGCCCAGGAGGAGAGGCGCCAAAGATGAACAAAATGCACGTAGCGATGCCGATGCTCCGGCCTGGGGCTGGATGTTCGTGCATGCCTCTCTTTTCAAACTCGTTGTGAAGCGAGCTTGATAGACGGGAGACAACAATGAATTGCCACACAATGTTGAAGAGGGAAATGAGGAGAAGCCAGACCATTCCCGGGGACAGAGTGCGAGAGTCGGGCGAACACAGGCTCAGGGCCTTGTACAAAGTCCACAGATAGGATATCCCTAGACCAATCAACAACAGAGTCACAGCGATTTCAAGAAAAAGAGAGCCAACCATAGCTCTTCACCTCCGCTCCTGGCTGTTCCAGCATCGTTTTCTACGCGTGTTGCACCCTTGCCTCCAAGGTTCATTCCGATCTTGCCACACGCGCATTACTATGAGAACGGGAATCGTTTGGAAAAGCGGACACGGGATGGACAAGCTACTCCCAAAAGCACTTGTCGGCACGCCCATGCGGTAGCAGAGGGACAATGGGGGGACATAGTTGTCGCTCTAATCAGCTGGTCACCGGTCATTTGAAAGAACGTAACGAGTAGAAAAGGCAGTCGGGCGTGGCCGCCCCAAAAGCGTCGAGGTTATCACGGCGGATCTGACATTTCCAGTTGACATCTTCTCTGTTGTAATGTATGTTAAACATATATAACATACAATTACTAAAAAGGAGCATGAAGCCGATGAGTGGATCCAAGCATGAAAGGGTGTCAAAAAGGATTGTG
>CAYZAF010000169.1:0-4123 GCA_964476435.1 uncultured Syntrophaceae bacterium | reverse complement strand
ATCGGCCTGCTGCTGCTCTCAGCTGCGTCCAGTTTTCACGCCGTTGTTCTTGCTGCAGCCCTGGTCGGACTCGGATCTTCCGTCTTTCACCCGGAATCTTCCCGGGTTGCCCGTATGGCCTCGGGAGGCCGCTACGGGCTGGCCCAGTCGATCTTTCAGGTCGGCGGAAATATCGGGCTCGCCGCAGGTCCGCTCATGGTTGCCTTTGTCGTATTGTCGAGAGGGCAATCAAGCATCGCCTGGTTCTCACTTGTCGCCCTGCTGACGATCATTCTCCTCATTCCAATAAGCCTCTGGTACAGAGGGCGAATCACGCCGACCCGTAAGGCCGGCACGGCGAATGTCGCCGCATCGCCCCTTTCTCCAAGGAAGGTCCAGGTCTCAATCGGGATACTCGTGGCGCTCATCTTCTCCAAGTACTTCTATCTTTCGAGCATCAACAACTACCTTATCTTCTACCTGGTCAGCAAGTTCCACCTCTCAATACGGGCCGCCCAGATTCACCTCTTCTTCTTTATGGGCTCCGTCGCCCTCGGGACGTTGGTGGGAGGCCCGGTCGGTGACCGCATCGGCCGCAAATACGTGATTTGGCTCTCTATCCTTGGCGTGCTGCCCTTCACCCTGCTTTTGCCGCACGCCAACCTGTTCTGGACCACCATCCTCACCGTGGTCATCGGTCTGGTACTTGCGTCGGCGTTTTCTGCGATCGTGGTGTATGCTCAAGAGCTGCTTCCGGGCAAAGTCGGCATGGTATCGGGTCTCTTCTTCGGCCTCGCCTTCGGCATCGCGGGCGTGGGTGCCGCCTTATTCGGGAAACTTGCCGACCTGACAAGCATCGATTTCGTCTACAGGGTGTGCGCGTACCTCCCTGCCATTGGCCTTCTGACGGCATTTTTGCCGGACCTCCATGAAGGGCGGAAGACAACGGGGCGGCCGGAATGATCATCATGAAGGGACTATCCGCTCAATTGCTTCTTCTCACTACGATGAAACAGAGTCACCTTTTTCTTGACAGGATTGATAAATGAATTATAAATGATTGCTCATCACGATCTTTCGAACAAAGGGGGCGTCATCAAGAAATCTGAAAAAGGGATGTTTCGAGAATGACGAATCTCCTCTTGGACCTTCTGCCGATCATCGTGGTCGGTATCTCCCTCGGCACCCTTTTTGGCCTGGCCGGTCTGGGATATACGGTCGTTATCAATGCTTCCCAATTGATCAATTTCGCGCTGGGCGACCTCGCTGTGCTGGGAGTGGGCATCTGCTGGTTTTCCCTCACCGTGGCGCACATGCCGCTCGTAGTAACCGTGCTCCTTGGCATAGCCGGTGCGGGCCTGTACGCTCTTTTGATCCAGAAGGCTATAGTCGATCCCCTCGTGCAGCGCGGAGCAGCCTTCTTTACGGTAATCCTGGGAACCATGGCCATGGGCACGATCTCATCGGGTAGCGTCGGCGTCTACACCAGGTTCTGGTGGATGAGGATAGACCATTTCTTCGGAGTCGAGCCCATAAGGATCAAGGGTATTTTTATCGACACTCAGGCCGGCCTTATTATTTGCACGACCGTTGTGCTGGTGGTGGCCTACTGGGTTTTCCTCAACAAGACGCGGTGGGGCGTAGCGCTGAGAGCCACGGGCTTCAACAGGGATGCTGCCTTGTTGGCGGGGATCAGGACCTCAAGGATGGTAGGCCTGGCCTTCATCATGGGCGGGGTCATCTCGAGCATCGCTGGCATCCTATGCGCCCCTCTCGCCGCCTTCAATGCCAACAGTGGGCTCCCGCTGGCGATCAACGGATTCATTGCGCTAATTGTGGGCGGTTGGGGTAATCCATATGCCGCGGTACTGGGTGGGGTCGTGCTCGGGTTGATACGGTCTCTGCTGACCGGGTACTTCTCTTCGACCCACGCCGAGGTCGCCACTTTTCTCGTTTTGATGATCGTTCTCCAACTCAAGCCGAAGGGCCTTTTCCCAGGCTTCATGATGCCCAAAGCGAGAAAAGGGAAAGAATTGACGGCGCCCGCGAAAGGGGTCGAGCATGTCCGATAAACGTAGGAGGCATTTCATTATCTGCCTCGTCGCAGTGGCAATCCTCGCTCTCTTGCCAATGACCGCGGGCGAGTTTTGGCTTTACATGATCCGGATCATCTGCATCTACACGATACTGACCATAGGATTGAATATATTCATGGGTTACTGTGGCCAGATTAATTTTGGCGCCTCGGGCTTTTTCTGCATGGGAGCATATGTCCCGACAATACTTCAGATGAAATTCGGCTGCCACTATTTCGTCGCCTTTCCGGCCGGCGTGGCATTGTCTCTTTTTGTGGCCTGGGCGGTGAGCTGGCCGCTTTTGCGGCTTCGTAGCCATGCTATGGCTATAGGGACTTTGGCTTTTGCGATGCCGGTTTACCTGGTGTTTGAGCGATTCGAGAAGGTCACCGGGGGATCGGACGGTACGGTCGTCCACTCCCTGAGCCTGTTTGGCCGTATTATGGGACCTGTCTTCTATTACTACCTCATTCTCATTTTCGCGGGATTGGCCTTTCTGGTCGCGTACCTGCTGGTTGACTCGCGGATAGGCATGGCGTTCAAGGCGATCAGGGATAATGAGGATGCAGCCGCCGCGCTAGGGGTGAATGCCGATCACTATCGAAGGTTGGCGTGGCTGCTCAACGCCCTCCTCGCTGCGATAGCAGGGGGTTTGTATGCCCAGCAGGCGGGCTTCATAAGTCCTGTTACCTTCTCCCTGGCTACCAACGTAACCCTCCTCGTGATGCTCTGCGTGGGTGGGTCGGGCACCATACTCGGCCCTGTGGTAGGTGCGGCGATCATGAGCTCGGTGCCGTATCTGCTCATCACGATTCAAGAGTACGCCTATCTGGTGCAGGGGCTCATCCTGTTTGCCGTTCTTAGGTTCCTGCCGGCCGGTATCGTGGGAACCATCGAAAAGCGTATCGCAGGAGCAGAGTGAGATGGAAAAGAAAGACGCTCTGCTGACCGTGAAAGGTGTTTCCAAGTACTTCGGAGGCCTCAAAGCTTTGAACAATGTGGACCTCACGGTAGAGCAAGGGACCGTTACTGCCCTCATCGGACCTAATGGAGCGGGAAAGACGACGTTGGTCAATATCATCGCCGGGGCCGATTGGGCCAGTGATGGTGAAGTTCTTTTTGACGGGAAAGTGATCAACCCCCTGCCCCCTTACAAAAGAGCGGAGATGGGGCTGACGAGGACATTCCAGCTCACGAAGCTGTTTGGAGAGATGAGCGTGGTCGAGAACGTCATGGTCGGTGCCCACACGTGGGCAAGAAGGGGGACCGTATGGCGCACAATTCTCAGTTTTCCCTCGGTACGCCAAGAGCGGCGAGAGGTCTATGAGTACGCCATGGAGATTTTGAAATTAACGAATATCGAAAAGCTCGCGCGGGAAAAGGCGAAAAACCTCCCCCACGGCCAACAGCGGGTGCTTGAAGTGGCCAGGGCTGTCGCGACTAGGCCGCGGCTCGTGTTGCTTGACGAACCTGCCGCGGGCTTGAACCTTCGCGAGGAGGACATGCTTCAGGAGGTTCTCAGGTCGGTTATTCGTTCACGCGTCACCATTCTCATGGTGGAACATCACATGCGCCTCGTAATGAACGTGAGCGACTGGGTGTATGTACTCGATGTCGGTTCTAAGATCGCAGAGGGGACCACCCGTGAGGTGGGCAGGAACCCGTCTGTGGTGAAGGCCTACCTCGGGAAGGAGTACTGACGTGCTTCAGCTCGAACATGTGCACTCTGGGTACGGCCGGGTAAAGATTATCACCGACGTCTCGCTTCACGTTGATGAGGGCGAAATCGTTGCCATCATCGGGCCAAACGGGGCGGGCAAGTCCACTCTCCTCAGGACCATCTCGGGCCTCGTGCGCTGCTCGGGAGGCCGGATCCTTTTCAACGGCGTTGAAATCAGCAAAATCACTCCCGACAAAATCGTCGAGCATAGCATCATACAGGTGGCGGAGGGGCGCCAGGTCATCGCCGAGCTTACGGTCCGGGAAAACCTGATTGTAGGCTGTTACTTCAAATACTCCAAGCTGGGGGCGCAAGGGAGAAGAAATCTCCTGGACAATGTCTGCGACCT
>CAYZAF010000168.1:0-16417 GCA_964476435.1 uncultured Syntrophaceae bacterium | reverse complement strand
CAGGGCAGGTGCGTGGAATAGAGGAGGCTGCCCCTGATGGGCACGCCGTGGTAAGCAGCCTGGATGATTGCGTTCTGCTCGGCATGGAGCCCCCTGCACAACTCGTGCCGCTCCCCCGAGGCCACGCCGGATCGCTCGCGGATGCAACCCAGGTCCAGGCAGTGCCTGAGACCGGTCGGGGCTCCGTTGTACCCCGTGGAAAGGATGCGCTTCTCCTTCACGATGAGGGCGCCGACGTTCCTCCTCGTACAGGTGGACCGCTTGGCCACGATCCCCGCGATCTCCATGAAATAAGGGGCCCAGTCGGGCCGTTTGCCTTTCATAGGGAGTAGATGCGGGCGTAGACGGGGAACTTTCTGCAGAGGTCCCTGACCCAATCCCTCACCCGCCCCTGCAGCTCCTCGTCGCCCGGGTTTCGAAGAACGGAATCTATCATACCAGCGATAGACTCCATCTCTGCTTCCTTCATGCCCCTCGTTGTCACGGAGGGCGTACCGATGCGTATGCCGCTCGTCACACTCACCCCTCTTGCGTCGAAGGGGATGAGGTTCTTGTTGAGAATGATCCCGCTCTTCTCGAGGCTCAGCTCGGCCTGTTTTCCGGTGATGCCCTTGTCCGACAGATCGACGAGAAAGAGGTGGTTGTCCGTGCCGCCGGAGACGATCCGGTAGCCCCGGCGCTCCATCGAGGTGGCAAGGGAGCGGGAATTATCGAGAATTTGCTGCTGGTAGGCTTTGAACTCAGGGCTCATGGCGGCTTTCAGCGCGACAGCCTTGGCTGCGATCACATGGACGAGAGGCCCTCCCTGGATCCCGGGGAAGACCGTCGAATCTATGGCCTTCGCAAACGACTTGTCGCACAGGATAAGACCTCCCCGCGGGCCACGGAGGGTCTTGTGGGTGGTCGTCGTGACGAAATGGGCTTTCCCGACCGGGGTGGGATGGAGCCCAGCGGCCACGGGGCCGGCGATATGGGCTATGTCCACCATGAGAAAGGCGCCTGCCTCGTCGGCTATCTCGCGAAACCTTCCAAAATCTATGATCCTCGAATAGGCGCTTGCCCCGGCAATGATGAGCTTCGGCCTTTCTTTCAGGGCTATGGCCCTCACTTCATCATAGTCGATCTGTTCTGTTTCGCGCGACACATGATAGGTCAGGGCCTGGAAAAAACGTCCTGAGAAGCTCGCAGGAGCACCGTGGGTGAGATGTCCGCCGTGGGTGAGGTCCATGCCGAGGACCTTGTCGCCGGGCTCCAGAACCGCGAAGAGGACGGCCATATTGGCGGTCGAGCCCGAGTGGGGCTGAACATTGACGTGCTCGGCCCCGAAGAGCTGGCGGGCCCGCTCGACGGCTATGCGCTCGATGCTGTCCACAAACCGGCAGCCCCCGTAGAACCGGCGGTCGGGATACCCTTCGGCATACTTGTTCGTGAGCACCGTGCCCTGGGCCTCCAGGATGTCCTCGGGCACGTAGTTCTCCGAGGCGATCAGGATGAGGCTGTACTCCTCCCGCTCTATTTCCTGCCTGACGATGTCATAAATCTCTCTATCGCTGCCCTTCAGGGCTCCCATGGAAATCATCTTCCAGCCTTCGTATTTTTTCTATCCGTCTCTGGTGACGGCCTCCCTCGAACGGTGTTTCGAGCCATCGCGTCACGATCTCCAGGGCGAGCCCCCGTCCAGTGACTGCGGCTCCCAACACAAGAATATTGGCATCCACATGGCGCCTGCTCTGCATGGCTGTATAGAGGTCAAACGCGAGGGCTGCCCTTATGCCCCTCACCTTGTTCGCCGCCACGGACATGCCGATCCCGGTGCCGCATACGAGGATGCCCCGATCCACTTCCCCTCTTGACACGAGGCGGGCCACCTTCAGCGCGAAATCGGGATAATCGACGGAGTCCGTGGACTCCGTGCCCTCATCCGTAAGCTCATGTTGGCCTGCGAGACTCCCCTTTACGTATTCCTTCAACTCGTAGCCCGCATGGTCCGACCCTAGGGCGATTCTCACCCTTCGTACCTCCTGAAGGCAAGGACCGCGTTCGTTCCGCCGAAGCCGAAGGAATTCGACATGACCACGTTGATTGGGTGCTTCCTCGCCGTATTCGGCACGTAATCGAGGTCGCACTCGGGGTCCTGGTGCTCATAGTTGATGGTCGGAGGACAGACCTGGTCGCGAATCGCGAGGATGCTGAAGATTGCCTCCACCGCGCCGGCAGCCCCGAGAAGGTGTCCTATCATCGACTTCGTAGAGCTTATGGGTATCTTGTACGCCCCGTCGCCGAACACCTTCTTGATCGCGATGGTCTCCGATAAGTCGTTCAAGTCGGTCGACGTGCCGTGGGCATTGATATAGTCCACTTGCCCGGGCGAGATCCCCGCATCCTTGAGGGCGAGCCTCATGCACCGGATGGAGCCGTCGCCGTCCGGGGAAGGCGCGGTGATGTGGTAGGCGTCCGCATTGTAGCCGTACCCGATGATCTCGGCGTAGATGGGCGCTCCCCTCATCCGGGCGTGCTCCAGTTCCTCCAAGACGACGATGCCCGCCCCTTCGCCGACCACAAAGCCGTCCCTCTCCTTGTCGAAAGGACGGGACGCCTTTTCCGGGGGGTCGTTTCGCGTCGAGAGGGCCTTCAGGGCATTGAAGCCGCCGATGGTGAGGGGCGTGAGATTCGCCTCGGTGCCGCCGGCTACCATCACGTCGGCGTCATTGTACTGGATGACTCGGAAAGCGTCGCCGATGGAGTGGGCTCCTGTTGCGCACGCGGTGACGACGGACAGGTTCGGCCCCTTCAGGCCGAATTGGATCGCGATGTTCCCGGGGGCCTCGTTCGCGATGAGCATGGGGATGAAGAACGGAGAGATCCTCCCCGGCCCCTTCTCGAGGAGAACGGTGTGATACTTCTCGAGGGTCGGAAGACCCCCGAGGCCCGTCCCGACTATCGCTCCGACCCTCTCCGCATCCTCTTTAGTCATGTCGAGCCGGGCGCTGTCCAAGGCAATTCTTGTCGCGGCGATGGCGTACTGTATGAAGAGGTCCATACGCCTCACTTCCTTGGGGGTTATGAAATCCTCAGGAACGAAGTCCTTGACCTCGCCAGCGATCCGCGTCTCGTGGCGCGACGCATCGAACCTCGTTATAGGGCCTATTCCCGACTTACCGTCGACGATGTTGGCCCACACGTTGTCTATGCCGACTCCGAGGGGTGTCGTGAGCCCTAGACCTGTGATGACGACTCGTCTTTTCAACGGTCACCTCGTGCCCTATTTCTTGTGCTCCTCGATATAGCGGACAGCATCTCCCACGGTTTCGATCTTTTCCGCGTCCTCATCGGGGATCTCTATGCCGTACTCGTCCTCAAGGGCCATGACTAGCTCGACTATGTCGAGAGAATCGGCGCCCAGATCGTCAATGAACTTTGCCTCCGGCACCACCTCGGACTCATTGACGCCCAGCTGCTCGACGATCATCTTCTTCACTTTTTCCGCAATTGTCATGTAGCTCCCTCCTCGTTTTGATAAGGGACAACCCCCTCACATGTATAGGCCGCCGCTCACGTTTATCACCTCTCCGGTGATGTAGGCGCTATAGTCGGAGAGCAGGAAATAGACGACATGGGCAACGTCGCGGGGCTCGCCCGCCCGTTTCAGCGGCACCGCCTGCCTCATCGTTTCCCGGTATTTTTCGTCCAGAGAAGCAGTCATGTCGGTCCTGATGAATCCCGGCGCAACTACATTCACCCTGATGCCCCTTTCACCGTACTCTTTTGCCACCGACTTGGTAAAGCCGATAATACCCGCCTTGCTCGCTGCGTAGTTGGACTGCCCCGCATTTCCCGCAAGCCCTGCGACGGAGGCAATGTTGACGATGCTGCCGCCCTTCTTCAAAAGGTGACGCACCACTGCCTTGGTGCAGTTGAAAACCCCCTTCAGGTTGACCTGGACCACCCGGTCCCACTCTTCTCCGGTCATTCTCAAAAGGAGCTTGTCCCTGGTGATTCCCGCGTTGTTCACAAGGTTGTCTATGCCGCCCATCTCTCCTATCACGGTCTGAACTGCCTTCTCGACCTGGCCATAGTCGGTGACGTCCATGTTGAGGTAGAGGGCCTTCACACCCCTGGCCAGTATCGCATCTCTCGCGTCGCTTCCGTCCATAACATCAAGGATCACGACGTCCGAGCCTTTCTCCGCCAGGAATTCCGCGATCGCCCTCCCGATGCCTTGGGAGCCGCCGGTGACCAGCGATACCTTGCCCCTCACGAGAGCACGCCCCTCACTGCCTCTATCTCTTCCATCGTTTCCACATGGTAGCACGGAATGTCGGGGATAATCCTCCTTCCGAGATTGGTGAGCACTTTGCCCGGACCTACCTCAAGGAAGACGTCGACGCCCTGGGACGCCATGTTCCGGACACAGCTTTCCCATTGAACGGGCGAGAACATCTGACGGAACAGGAGATCCCGCTCCTTTTCGCTGTCGTCGTTCGGCACGCCATCGACGTTCGATATCACCGGCACCTTCATGGGCGAGAAGACCACCCGCCCGAGCTCTGCTTTCAGCTTTTCAGCGGCAGGCCTCATGAGGGTGCCGTGAAAAGGGCCGGAAACGTTGAGGAAGACGGCTTTCTTGTACCCATCTCCCTTCAGGCGCTCGACCACCTCTTTGAGAGCCCCGACGTTGCCGGAAAGCACAAGCTGGTCCGGGGAGTTGAGGTTCGCGGGGCTTGCAATGTAATCGCCGTGCGATACGCTGCGGCACGCATCTTCCACCTTCCGGCGGTCAGGACCCATGAGAGCCACCATGCCGCCCGTACCTTCCGGACACGCGTCTTCCATGAGAAGGCCCCTCTGCCGGGTCAGCCTCAGGGCATCTTTGAATGAAAAGAGGCCGCTTGCAAGGAGCGCCGTATACTCACCCAGGCTGTGGCCGGCAAAAAGGTTCGGCGCAACCCTCATCTCCTTGTTGAGCACCGCCCAGACCGCGTAGCTCACGAGGAGCACCGCGGGCTGGGTGTTGAATGTTTTCCGAAGCTCCTCCTCGGGTCCGTCGAAGCAGAGGCGGGAAAGGCCGAAGTCCATGGCCCTGTCCGCCGATTCGAACAGCTCGCGCACGTACTCGAAGCGGTCGTACAGCTGCCTGCCCATGCCGACGTACTGCGATCCCTGCCCCGGATAAACGACACCGATCTTCTTCATGGCTGTCTCTTTTTCGACGAAGCAGCCTCCTTGATCAGCTCAAGGGCGATCACGTTTCGCTGGATCTGGTTCGTTCCCTCGTATATCTGCAGTATTTTCGCGTCCCTCATCATCTTCTCTATGGGATACTCCCGCATGTACCCGTAGCCCCCGAATACCTGCAAGGCATCCACGGTGACCTTCATTGCCGTATCGCTCGGGAATACCTTGCTCATGGCAGATGCTTTGGAGAAATCCCGCGGATTGCTGTCGATATACCGGGCCACCGCATAAACGAGGGCCCTCGCCGCTTCTATCTGGATCGCCATGTCGGCCAGTATATGCTGAACCGCCTGGAATGAGATGATCTTCCGGTCGAACTGCTCCCGCTCTTTCGCGTACGCGACCGCAGCCTCGAGGGCGCCCTGCGCAACTCCCACACCCTGGGCCCCAATGCCCGGACGGGTCCGGTCAAAGGTCCTCATGGCGAGGATGAAGCCCATCCCCTCCCTACCTATAACATTTTCCTTCGGGACTTTGCAATCCTGGAAGACGAGTTCCCGGGTTGCAGACGCTCTGATACCCAGCTTCTTCTCCTTCTTCCCGAAGGTGAAGCCTTCCATGCCTTTCTCCACGATGAAGGCCGTCGCGCCCCTTCCGCCCTTCGAGCGGTCGGTCATGGCGATGACCGAATAGACCTCCGCCTCTCCCCCGTTAGTGATCCACTGCTTCGTGCCGTTCAGGACATACTCTTCCCCTACCTTCCGCGCCTCCGTCCTGATGCCCGCAGCGTCGCTGCCTGCATTGGCCTCGGTGAGGCCGAAGGCCGCGAGCCGTTTTCCCTGGGCGAGGTCCGGCAGGTATTTCTTTTTCTGCTCGTCGCTTCCGCCGAGAAGGATGGGATAGGAGCCGAGGAGGCTCGCTGCATAGCTCACGGACACGCCGAGGCACGCCCTGCTCAGCTCCTCGACGACGATGCAGTTCTCAAAAGAGCCGCCCCCGAGGCCGCCGTAAGCTTCAGGTATGCTCACGCCGAAAAGACCCGTTTCCGCGCACGCTTTCATGATCTCCCAGGGGAATGTCTCTGTCTCGTCGAGCTGGGCCCGGACAGGCACGACCCTCTCCTCCGCTATCCTTCGCGCAAGTTTCTTTATCTCCTTCTGGTCTTCTGTCAGAAAGTAGTCCATCCTATCGCTCCTTGTTCTGTGCCGACAGCGCGTATTCGTCCATTGCATCCCTGATGTGTCCGCTGAGGTTCTTTCCGACAAAGCTCTTTGCCTGGATTATGGCGTTCTTGATGGCCCGCTCATTGGACTTGCCGTGGCAGATGATGCACACGCCGTCCACTCCCACGAGGGGCATGCCCCCGTACTCGGAATAATCGCACGTTTTCGAGAGGGCGTTGAATACGTCCGACAGGAGCTTGTAGCCCACCTTCGACCTCATGCTCTTTCCGATGCGTTCTTTGAGAAAAGAGACCATGAGCTCCGCAAGCCCCTCGCTCGCCTTGAGCGCCACATTGCCGACAAATCCATCGGTGACCACGACATCTGCTTTCCCGTTGTAAAGGTCGTTGCCTTCCACATAGCCGCTGTAGTTGAAGGGGAGGGTCTTGAGCTGCGCGTGGGTTTCCCTGGTGAGATCGTTCCCCTTTGTCTCTTCTTCTCCGTTACTCAAAAGGCCGATCCGGGGCGCTTCGATGCCGAGGATGTATTTCGCGAAAACATTGCCCATGAGGGCAAATTGGACGAGGTGGGACGGCTTGCAGTCCACATTCCCGCCGGCGTCGAGCAAGGCGGAGAGAGAGCCTGACGCGTTGGGATGGACCGTGATGATGGCGGGCCTCTCCACCCCCGAGATCCGTCCCAGGGTAAAGATGGCAAACGCCATGGCAGCGCCCGAATTACCCGCGGACACGACCGCATCGACCTTGCCCTCTTTGAGAAGGGCAAAGGCTCTCCCCATCGATGAGTCTTTCTTCCGGCGCAGCGCCGTCGATGGGGAATCCTCCATGGTAACCTTGACAGGCGCGTGGACGATCTCGATATGGGCTTGCCTTCCGAGCAGAGGCCTAACGAGGCCCTCGTCACCCACGAGCACCACATCGGCGATATGCTCAACCCGTGCGGCCTCAGCCCCCCTCACCACCGCGAGGGGCGCATGATCCCCACCCATAGCATCGACTGCTATTCTCGCCATAAGGGCTAGAGTTCTTCGACCGCCAGATACTTCCTGCCCTTGTACATCCCGCACTTAGGACAGACCCGGTGAGGTTGGGTAGGCTCCTTACAATTGGGACAGAGGACGACTGCGGGGGACGAGAGCTTGAAGTGTGTTCGCCTCTTGTCTCTCCTGGATTTCGAGGTTTTTCTTTTTGGAACGGGCATTGTCTTCTCCTTAGCGCTCTTTCAGAAATGGTTTGAGCTTGTCCGCGAGGGTACCGGTGGCGCCTGTTTCACAGTGACAGTCCTCGATATTGAGGTTCTTTCCGCAGCTCGGGCACATGCCCTTGCAGGCTTCCGAGCAGAGGGCCTTTATGGGCAGATTGAGCATGACCTCTTCGTACACATAGGGATCGAGATCGATCTCCTCCCCTTCGAAGTAATATAGGTTCATCTCGTTGGTCTGCAACTCTACTTCAGGGGCAATTGGTCCCTTTTCTTTGGGCAAAAGCATGATGTCCAATGCCGAATCAACGGAAAGAGCGAACTCCTCCAGGCAGCGGGCACAGCTCATAGAGAGGATCCCCCGCACAGGGCCCTCGACCCACACCCCGTCCCCTGACTTCGTTACCATTAGTTCGTACTCAATGGGAGACAGGAAGGCGATGTCGCTATCCTCCGGTCTTTTGAACCGGGTTCCGTCCAATTTCCCTTTGACCGATATACGCTGCTCTATATCGTAAAGTTTTATAATCATTGGTAGTTTCCCGTTTTGAGTGTAACAATATAAAAGCAAAGCCAGCGATTGTCAAGGAAATTAACCCCTGCAATTACTGGGATTCAGCACCCCCACTATCGATGAGGTTTAAGCACCCCCTCCAGTGGCATAGCCGCGACCCGCTTCGCGCACTGCCCCGGGCTCCCCCCTCACGACGCGCCTAGCTGTCTTGGCTCACGTACCCACGTCATTCCCATCTGTCCTCGTGTTTCCCACCAAGCTACGTGGGTCGCAGGGGTTCAGCACCCCCTCCAGTGGCAAAAGCTTCCCTTCCCCATGCCGCTTGAATTGTGTCAGGCCATCCAACGTGCTAAGCTGAAGAGGATAGAGGCTCAACTGGAGGTAATTCCATATGAAAACGAGAGTAGTGGGACCGGGGGGGAGGGAAGTATTGTTTGGCGATGGCCTTCCCACGGTTCTCATCGGTGAACGGATCAACCCCTTCGGGAAGAGCGGCATAAAGGAAGCCCTTTTAGCCGGAAGCACGGAAGCCGCAAAAAGGGAGGCCCTGTCGCAGGTCGCGGCAGGGGCCGACATGATTCTCGTCAATGTGGGCGCCTTCGGCATTGACGAGACAACCATGCTGCCTAGGCTCGTGGGGGAGCTCATCAAGATTATAGACGTGCCGCTCGCCATCGAGAGTAGGAACCGAGAGGCTCTCGACGCGACCCTCTCCTTAGGCCTCGGCACGCCGCTGGTCAACTCGATCACGGGCGAGGAGAACGTGCTCGCCGATGTGCTGCCCGTGGTGCAGAAGTACAACACGCCCGTGGTAGCCCTTGCCACGGACAGCGCGGGCATACCGAGTGTGCCAGAGGCGAGGGTTGAGGTGCTCAAGAAGATCGTGGCAAGGGCGGAAAACGCAGGTATAAGCCGCGACCGCATCGTCGCCGACTGTCTCGCCGAATCGGCGGGCATCAACGCCAAGGCCGCCGAAACGACCATCAGGACCATGCGCCTTGTGAAGGAAGAACTGGGCCTCAACCTCTGCATGGGGGCGAGCAACATATCCTTCGGCCTTCCCGTGCGCAGCTATATCAATACGGTCTTCATGGCCCTCGTCGTCAATGCGGGTCTCGACTCGGCCATCGTGAATGTCCAGACCGTGAAGCCTTATGTGCTTGCGGCGGATCTCGTGAGCGGGAGAGATCCGAGGGCGCGGCGATACACCGCGTACTGCAGGAGTCTGAAGAAGGGATAGCTTTTTGCGATTCGGCCGGTTTAGGTATTCGGCTGACCCGTGATACCTTAGCTGGTAATACCAATCCTTGTCGCTGCATAGCTCAAAAGCTCAATGATGCCGTCGAAAGATCCCCATAGGCCCACGGCCCTTCTCCGTAATAACGGGCAGTTAATCATCTTCTTGTGCGCCCGTATATCTAGTGCTATGGCATACCAGATGCTTTCTGTTGCTGTCGGCTGGCATATATATGCCCTCACGGGCAGCCCGTTGTACCTCGGACTCGTTGGCCTCGCGCAGTTTTTTCCCATGTTTCTCCTCACCCTCATAGTAGGCCACGTGGCCGACCGATACGAGCGGCGTATGGTCCTCCGTGTATGTCAATTCGTCCAGGGTGCGGGGGTGGCCGTGCTCGCGGCAGGAAGCCTTGCAGGCTGGCTCAACGGTGACAGCATCCTCGGCATAGTCTTAGTGATCGGCGGGGCCAGGGCCTTCGAGAACCCCACCACGCAGGCCCTCTTGCCAAACCTGGTATCTCTGGATGTCTTTCCCCGGGCCGTCGCTTGGTCGAGCTCGTCTTTCCAGACCGCTGTCATCATCGGACCTGCCCTTGGTGGTCTCCTCTACGCCCTGCATCCGCCCGTTTGTTATCTCACCATCGTAGGTATGTTCGCAGGCGCGGGTCTCCTTATTTCCCTCATTCACGTCGACAAGCCCCGGGAGGAATCGAAACCAGCCGATCTGCGGTCGCTTTTCGCGGGGATCGCCTTCATTCGAGCCAATCCGGCAATCCTTGGCGCCGTATCCCTCGACCTCTTCGCGGTTCTCCTCGGTGGCGCAACCGCCCTTTTGCCGATCTATGCCCGGGACATCCTGTCCGTGGGCCCTTGGGGTCTGGGCCTCCTCAGGTCGGCGCCGGCCGTGGGCGCCCTCATCATGTCCATCGGCCTTGCGCACCGCCCCCCTCGATCCCGTATCGGCCGCTCCATGTTCGCGGCTGTCATCATTTTCGGGATGGCCACCATCCTCTTTGCGGTATCAACATCGCTTATTCTTTCCCTTATCAGCCTTGCTGTCCTCGGTGCAGCAGATGTCATCAGTGTCGTAATCCGGCAGTCCCTGGTCCAGATTGGGACCCCCGATGCCATGCGTGGCAGGGTTGCGGCCGTTAACTCGATGTTTATCGGCACCTCCAACCAGCTTGGCGAATTCGAGTCTGGACTGACCGCGGCCTGGTTCGGAGTGGTGCCGGCTGCGCTGATAGGAGGAGTAGGCAGCATTATCGTCGCCCTGGCCTGGATGCGCCTCTTCCCCCAGCTGCTTCACATCGACAAAGCGCAAGCCTGAACACCTATCAGCATTACGCAGAATAAAGTAGCGTTTGACCCGCGGCGGAGCCAATCCTTTCGCAAGCCTTGCGGGAGACGGAGCACCGAGCTTAAGCGAAGGAAACGGCGCAGCCCAGGGGCAAAGAACTGAATCGGCACTTTATTTTGCGTAATGCTCTATCAGCTGCGCCACGGGGTCGCAAGAATCCCGATCAGGCTTCACTGCAGGCTGTCGGGATCCGATTGGCGCACCGGTGCTGGCTACCTTTGGGGAGGAACAAAAGGGCCCGAGGTCCTGTTATTCCAATTCTAACTCAACGCTATCTTCGTTGCCTTCGTCATCCACTCCTCGACGTACTACCACTGTACGCCTTCGTCGCTCCTTCCTCGGCGCCTCGATATCGCTTCGATTTAGAATTGGAATTACACTCGGCGAAATGGAAGGGGGAACATGCCGAACCTGACAAAGGAATGGCTACCGATTAGAATAAAGGGGCAAACGGGAGTCCATATTGAAATGGAGGGAATGGAAGTGAAGACTTTGACGATTGACGACAACGAAATGCAGCGGTTGAGGGCTATAATCATGGACAAGGACAGGGAAGAGGCGCTCGCATTCCTCACTGAGGTGATCTGGGATCGGATCAAGGAGAAAGATTCAAAGGCCTGCGGCCCGAAAGCTGTGTGAGGCGGCGGGGGAAATCCCCTGGACGCCGGAGCGCAGAGCCATCGCGTTCCTTGTTCGGACCCACCGCCGCTCTCCCCATTCTCATCCAATGGGGGAAGCGGCGAGGATCCAAAAGGGGATAGGCCTCTTTCTCCGTCATTCCTGACGACGCGAAACAGGTGCCCCCTTATTTCAATCCCTTCTCGTTGAAGAACTTCGAGTACTTCTTGTCCGTCCCCATAATGTGGTCTTTCAGCCACTTACCCAGAAAGTCCATAACGTCAATGCTTAGAGCCAGCTTTCCGTTCTCGAACCCATTCTTGATCTCTGAGGTTTTCTGGACAAAATAGACGTGCTCCTTTTTATGGCTGACCGTCTCCGGATAGGCAAATCGGCCGAAGTAGTCCTCCTCTGTCTTGAAGTGGGTTGCCGTATACGCATTCAGGTCATTGATGATCTTTCCCAGAACGTCCTTCCCCTTCCCCTGTCTCATGGCATCGTCCAGCTCATTGATCATCCCTACGAGCTTCTTGTGCTGCTGGTCGATCTCCCCCACATTGACACTAAGGCTGCCGTCCCAATTAATGAAAGCCATACCGAACCTCCTCACAGTTGAGATACCTGGCTGATGGGGGGCCATTCCGTGATGGTCATAAGTACCTGCAGATCACACGGGAAAGGGTCCCCTTAAGCCAACCGGCTCAGTATGACTTATCGTCAGGATTGTTCGTAGCTTAAGGCAGGGAGCGGGGGGATTAAGCAGCGTCTCCTGGAGGCCTCGTCCGTTCAAGTGCCTCGAGCCTGGCTTCAAGGGCCCTGATCCGCGCCTTCAATTGCTCGACTTCGTTCGGATTGCCCGCAGCATGGGTCTCGAAGGGCTCCATGGGCTGGAGGGGCGGGTAGTCCCCTTCACGGACGGAGAGCCTCAAGATGTCCCATCTGCTGTAAATGCCGGTCAAGTTGATGATCGACTTCGCAGCGAGGTTCATTTTCAAATCTACCTCTGCGTAGAGAATGGTCTCCTTGAATGTCTCAGGTCCGGCGACGATGATGCCAAAGGGATTGACGACGCAGCTCCCCCCGAAGGTCTGGTCGAAGGCATTGTTATCGTAGAAGTCAGTCGGCACTTGGTCAGGCGGTATATATGCGCAGGCGATGACGCCCCATAGGGACCCGGAGAGGCAGAGTGCCTGGGTCATCACCGGAATCGCCGTCATGAGCTCTTCAGCTCCCCCCTTGAACCCCGGCCAGAGCGAGCAGTTTACCTGCGCACCCTGCAGAATCAGGTTTTGCTTCAGCAGGGGTTGATAGTGCTCCCCACAGATCAAGCCGCTCAGTCTCCCCAAGTCCGTATCGAACACCCTCAGGTTGTCACCGCCGTCGCCCCTTGTGTGGTAAAGCATCTCTTGGATCGTTATATTCACTTTGCGGTGGACACCCATGATCTCCCCGCGGCTGTCCACATAGAGGATGGAGTTGTACATTCTCCCCTCGTATTTTCTGTCCCTTTCGTTGATTCCCATGACAACGTTCGTGCCCGTCCCTTTTGCAGCCCGGCACAGGGCATCGGTCTCTTCGCCCGGAACTTCCACGGAGTGACGGAGGTACTCCACCCAGGTGCCGGCCCACTCAGGACCCTTTGCCATGTTGAGCGACCAGTACGGGAAGCCGGGGAGAAAGGTTTCGGGAAAGACTACGAGCCGCGCACCATTTTGACCTGCCTCGTGGATAAGGGAGATCGCCTTTTCCAGGGTTGCCCTTGAGTCAAAATAGACGGGTTTGTTCTTGTACACCGGAGCGGCCTGCACGGCAGCGACTTTGAAAACCGGGCATTCTTTGATCACGGAAGAGACCTCCTGTATGTAATCCATGCTGCGCAAGTTCGATGGTACAACCACCCTCTTACCTTGTCAACCGCAAAAGATGGGCCCTCTAGCCCCGCCCAATCCTCGCCAAGACGTCCTCTACGCTTCCCCTGAAGGGGCCGGGGGACTGCAGCTTGATTGACGCGAGAGCGGCCGCGAACCGTAGGGAATCATCCACCTGATGATCCAATCTTCTCGCTAGGTACGCGCCGATTGTCGTGTCACCCCGGCCGGTCCTTCCTTCATTGCTCCTGTTCGTGAATGGCTCGAAGTATTCCTGCCCCTGGGCGCGAATCAGAACCCCGTCGGCCCGCGTGATCATTGTTTCAAGGCTTCCCCAATTCTCGACCATTCGGGCTGCCCGGGACAGATCGGAAGTCCCTGTCAATAATTCAGCTTCGACGATGTCAAGCTTCACGGCTTTTGCCAACGCGACGATTTCCTTCTTGCGGGGCACGTCTCCGAAATGAATAACGCCGCTGCCGGGGTCGACCTGGCGTACAAAGCCCTGCATATCAACAGAAAGGTCGTAGCCGTGTGCCTTGAGGGCCGTCATGAATTCGAGGGAGAACTCCCGGTCTGTAAGGGCACCAAGATGAATCACGCGCGGTTTTGTGGGAAGGTCGATTTCCTCGTGTTGGAAGAACCCCGCATTCTCCGTCTGAATTATCTCCCTCACATCGGGGTTGTCCGTCCCGTGGACGACCCGCAAATGGGTGGTCACTTGGGAAGGCTGAACATACACATCGATGCCTTTTGCCCTGAGCGGATCGAAAAGACTGTAGTCGCTTCGTTTCATACGCGTAATAACGGCGATCCTGAGGCCCGGCAAGCATGCGGCCATGGGCGAGTAAAAGGCCGCACCCCCCGTCTCGACACTGGTCCGCCCCCCGAACCGCCGGATCTCGTCCACAGATATGTGGCCGATGAAAACAATATCGTATGGTTTCATTGTGCCTCCCGACCCATCTGCAGGGGCGTTGTTGCGGTCCATTACCCTGTTATTCCAATTCTAACTCGACGCTATCTTTGTTGCCTTCGTCAACCGTTCCTCGATGTACTGCAACTGTACACCTTCGTCGCTCCTTCCTCCGCGCCTCGATATCGTCATGATTTAGAATTGGAATTACTCTGTTCTTCGCGAGACCCTGGATTTGCAAGCCCTCTAGGGCAGGCCGTCTCATTCTCATCTCATGCGCTCAGTCTTTCTCGCCCGGATAGGCGCAATCGAAGAAGAGATCAATCGAGGGGTCTGCCTGCGAGGATCTGATAGATCTCCCTGTATCTCTGGGCGGTCTTCTCTACAATCTCCGGGGGCAGCTCCGGCGCGGGATAGGTCTTGCCCCAATCGAGGGTGTTGAGATAATCCCTGACGATCTGCTTGTCGAAGCTGTCCTGCCCCTGGCCGGGCCGATAGTCCCTGGCAGACCAGAACCTTGAAGAATCAGGCGTGAGGACCTCGTCGATGATGATGGTCTTTTCGCCGACGGTACCGAATTCGAATTTCGTATCGGCCACGAGGATGCCCCTCTCCTCAGCGTAGGCCCTGGCCCGCCCATAGACGGTGAGAGCCAATTCCTTCAGCTGCGATGCTGCCTTGGCGCCGATGAGGTTGCCAACCTCATCCATGGAGAGGGCGATATCGTGCCCTTCCTCGGCCTTTGTGGTGGGAGTGAAGATCGGCTCATCGAGGCGCCCCGATTCCTCTATGTTCGGCGGCAGGTTTATGCCGCACACGCTCCCCTTCTGCCTGTATTCGCTCCATCCGGAGCCGGCCAGATAGCCGCGGACCACGCACTCCACTGGAAAGGGGCGGGCCTTCTTCACCACCATGCTTCTTCCCCGCAGCTTGTCCGCGTATTTCTTAAGAGGTTCGGGGTATCGCTCCGCATCCGACTCCAGGACGTGGTTTTCCACCACGTCCTCCATCCGGCGAAACCAGAAAAGGGAGAGCTGATTCAATACCTTCCCCTTATCCGGTATGCCCGTAGGCAGCACTACATCGAAAGCGGAAACGCGATCGGTGGCCACAATGAGGAGCTTGTCGCCGAGATCGTAGATGTCGCGCACCTTCCCTTTCTTGGGACTTCCCAGATCAAGAAAGGCTGTTTCCAAGAGCATGCGTTGAATCCCCTTCTCTTGCCGCTAGATCTTTTCAAAGTCGGATTTCGGCACCCCGCACACCGGGCAGATCCACGAATCGGGCAGGTCCTCGAATGGGGTCCCCGGTGGTATGCCGGCCGTGGAATCTCCCTCCGCGGGGTCGTAGATGTATCCGCAGACAATACACTTGTAGCTTGCCATGGCTCTCCCTCCTTCTTCTCGCACGCAGATGGGATGTCTTGGGCTTCGAATTGTACCTGCATTATAGACAAAGAGGACGGTGAAAGCAAGGACGTTTGCCCTGAAAGAACCAAAGAATCTCTCTTCAGTAAAACCCTTTCGTCATAGCCTTGAAGGCTGAAGGGTCGAAAGGCCGATTCTCAGTCGGCTCCCCGTGTACCACGGGCAGCCTTTCCTCGAGGGGTAGCCGGTCGTTCCGATAGATGACGCCGAGGGGAATGCGGGGGCCGAACTCGAGGGCCCTGGCAAAGGCATGGGTCCGGTTCGTCGGATCGTAGCTCGGATCGAGACGATAGACGCGCTCCTTGAACCACTGGAAGGTATTTGTTCTGTTGTAGGTGACGCAGGGCTGAAGGATGTCGAGAAGGGCGAAACCCTTATGGCTGATGGCTTGCTTCATCATCTCCGATAGGTGCCCTCCGTCGCCAGCGTAGCCCCTCGCGACGAAGCTGCAATCGAGGGCCACGGCAAGGGCGAGGGGATTGAACGCCTCTGCGAGCACCCCATAGGGCTGTATCTTGGTCTTCATGCCCTCCATGCTCGTCGGCGATGCCTGCCCCTTGGTGAGCCCGTAGACCTGATTGTCGTGTACGAAGACTGCGATGCCTATGTTTCGCCGAATCGCGTGGATGAGGTGGTTGCCCCCTTCACCGTAGCAGTCTCCGTCCCCCGCGACTGCAATGACGGGCATGTCGGGGCTTACGAGCTTAATGCCTGTGGCAACGGGAAGGGCCCTGCCGTGGAGGCCGTTGAACGTATTGCACCTCGTGTAATGGGGCAGCTTTCCGGATTGGCCGATGCCGGAAACGATGGTGAACTGGTGGGGTTCAAGCCCCAGGTCCAGGACAGCCTGCTTGAACGACCTCAATATCCCGAAGTTGCCGCACCCGGGGCACCATGCAGGCGTCCGACCTTCATAATC
>CAYZAF010000167.1:0-3508 GCA_964476435.1 uncultured Syntrophaceae bacterium | reverse complement strand
AGAAAACGAACCTTAGCCAGGGGGATGCAAAAACTGTTGCGTCACCATACCCTCGTAATGGCGCAATGCGATGCGCATCACTTCTCGGAAAGCCCGAATCGGGGCGAGCCCACGCGATACCGAGAAGAACACCACAGGTCACCGTGGCCGACCACCTTCGGGCATGCAAGGCCATGCTCTACGGAGCCGAATTCGACGCTATCCTCACCCCATCAATCAACGCCGATCATCACGTTACTCGCCTTGATCACTGCGTACACCGGCGACCCCGGGGAGAGCTTCAGCTGCTCGGCCGAGGTTTTCGTGATGATCGAGACCACCTCAGTCCCTCCTGCCAACTCAACGATCACCTCCGAATTGACGGCTCCGTGATTCACACTCTTCACCTTGCCCTTGAGCATATTCCTCGCGCTTATCTTCATCGCACAACCTCCTGCCTTCGTTTCGTTATATCCACTGTAATATAATCTTCGGGCAGCCATGTGCAAAGGCTCATCCATCAGACAGACGCCACCCCTCGAAGACCCCCTTCAACAGGCAAACATCCAGCCCGAAGAGGCGCTCAACTTAAGGAGATCAGCAACCTTTTGACGCGAAAAGTTGCGAATGAAAGGCCTTTTGAGTTATATTCAATTGGATATAACTCATCTTCGTTCTCGGAAAGAGCCATTTAAAGATCCTCAAGGAGGAACCAATGAAGAGGCTTCTCGTCACCCTAGGCGCGGTCTTTGCCTTCGTATTTCTCTCTGGCTTCCCGGCCATGGCAATCGATATCAATATGTCCGTCGCCGCGAGCCTGAAGGAAGTAGTCACTGAAATCTCCGACGCCTTCGCGAAAGCGCATGCCGGCGTCGATTTCCGGAGCAACTTCGGCGCTTCGGGGACCCTGGCAAAGCAGATCGAGAACGGGGCGCCGGTGGACATCTTCTTCTCGGCCAACATGGAATGGATGGACTATCTGAAGACGAGAAAGCTTATGGACGAGAAGAACATTGCAATTTTGGCCTACAACGTGTTGGTATTCGTCGGTAAGCCAGGGTTAAAGGTGAGGGGGCTGCAAGATGTGGGTAAGCTGGACAAGATCGCCATCGGCAGCCCAAGCAGCGTGCCGGCTGGGGAATACACCATGGAAGCCCTCAAGAAGGCGGGCATGGATAAGGAGCTTGAGGGCAAACTGGTGATGGCGAAGGACGTGCGGGCCTGCCTGATGTATGCGGAAAGGGGTGAAGTGGACGGGGCATTCGTCTACAAGACGGACGCCGAGGAGATGGCCACAACCGTCAAGATCCTCTTTGCGGTGCCCCAAGACTTATACCCGCGGGTGACCTACCCGGTGGGGGTGACCTTAAGCGGCAGCAAGATGCCCGAGGCAGTTGCCTTCTTCAAGTTTCTCCAGTCGGATGATGCCCGGGAGATCCTCGTGAAGCACGGCTTCGCGGTGAGGTGACATGAAGTGCTAGGTTTCACGCCCGCCGATTACTCGGCGATACTGCTGTCTCTGAAGGTCGCGGTCGTGGCTACCCTGCTGTCCCTTCCCTTTGCCTTTGCTGCCGCCTACGTCATGACGTATTGGCGGTTCACGGGGAGGATCGTTCTCGACGTAGCCGTCAATCTCCCCCTCACCTTGCCTCCCGTGGTCATCGGCTACCTTCTCCTCATCCTTCTGGGTCAGCAGGGGCCCATCGGAAGGGCGGTGCTCCATCCTCTCGGCATCAAGCTCATCTTCACGTGGAGGGCGGCGGTCATTGCCACGTCCGTCGTCGGCTTCCCGCTCATGGTGCGGTCCATGCGCACCGCCATGGAGACAATCGACGAGCACCTCGTCCACGTCGCCCGCACCCTCGGCGCAAGATCGCTCGATGCCATCCTGACCATCATCGTTCCTCTTTCGGTAAGGGGCATCATCGCAGGGTCAATGCTCATGTTCGCGAGGGGGCTCGGAGAGTTCGGGGCCACCGTGATCGTGGCCGGCAACATCCCGGGCGTTACCCAGACGATCCCCCTTGCCATCTATGAGTATGTCAGTTCGCCCAGGGGTGATGTCATGGCGCTCAGCCTCTGCGTGGTATCCATCCTCATCTCCGTTGTCGTGCTCTTTTTCCATGAATGGCTCAGCAGACGGGCCGTCAGGAGAGATTAGAATGGAGCTCAGAATGGCCGTGCAAAAGCGATTCGGTGCGTTCTTTCTCGACGTTGACGTCACCGTCAGCGGAGAGCGGATCGGCATCTTCGGCCCCTCCGGCGGAGGCAAATCTGCCCTCGTGGGCCTCGTCGCTGGACTGATAAGGCCCGACAGGGGCAGGATAGTCCTCGGTGAAGAAACCCTCTTCGACAGCAGCGTCGGGCGTAGCGTCTCCCCGGACCGGCGGCGGATGGGCATGGTCTTTCAGCGTCCGAGCCTCTTCCCTCACCTGAGCGTCAAGGGGAACCTTCTCTACGGCTTCAGGCGCTGTCAGGCGGAGTATCGCAAGATCGCCTTCGAGGACGTGGTCGAAGTTTTGAAGATCGGTAGCCTGCTCGATCGAGGCGTGAAGCACCTCTCGGGCGGCGAGAAGCAGAGGGTGGCCATCGGCCGCGCGGTTCTCGGCAACCCTCGGTTGCTTCTCCTTGACGAACCCCTGTCTGCCCTCGACGACAACCTCAAGCTCCAGATCGTCCCTTTCCTCAGGAACGCCTGTGAGACCTTCAGGATCCCCTATCTTTTCATATCCCACTCGTTGCTCGAAATGCGGCTCATGACAGACAAGGTTCTCCGGGTCGTCGACGGACGCGTCGTGGAGCAGACAACCGCAGAGGCCTTGGCGCGGAGACAGATGGGCGCCGCGGGTGCGGGCTACGTGAATCTCCTTCACCTACCCGCGCCCATTCCCACGGGCAGTCTCTACGCGTACAAATGGGGAGAGCAGCAGCTTCTCATCTCGTCGGTGAACGATCAGCAGGAGGCGCTCTTCGAGCTTTCGTCCACGGACATTATTCTCTTCAAAGGACGTCCGGAGGCTATCAGCGCCCGGAACCTCCTGGAATGCACGGTAACCAACGTATTCCCGGCAGGGAACAGGATAGGCCTCGACCTGGACTGCCGCGGGGGCAAGCTCGTCGCAGAGGTGGTCGACCAGGCCGCCCACGAACTTGACATAAGACCGGGAAGCCAACTCTTTGCGGCCATCAAGGCAGCGGCGTTCAAGAAGTTGGGCTAGCCTTTCAAAAGCCCTCGTGCACAGCCGTGACGAGTGGTTGAAGCGAGGCCGGGAGCTTTCGGTAATCGCTCAGGCCGGCACGTACCAATTTCTTTCCGCCTCACGCGGTCCCAGCCGTATTCGGGCTCCCGACAGCTAGTTTTCCTCATCGCATGGCCATCATAAACAGATTAATAAAAGATTAAAGAATTTCTTGAATTACTTTTTAAGATCAGGTAATAATAACATTATGCAATTCCGTATATAACGGAATTTTGGATGAACTCATGGTGACTAGCACCATGTTATGGTGTTCACCGGACTGAGAAAAG
>CAYZAF010000166.1:0-1568 GCA_964476435.1 uncultured Syntrophaceae bacterium | reverse complement strand
AGAATCTCCACGGCCCCAAGGATGTAGCCGCCTATCATGGCGCCCCGGATGTTGCCGATGCCTCCCACCACTGCTGAAATGAATGCCTTCCACCCCACGAGGATGCCCATGTAGGGGTCGATGACAGGATAGGCGAGCCCGTAGAGCACGCCCGCAACGCCACCGAGGCTCGTGCCGATGGCGAAGGTGGCTGAAATGACGAGATCCACGGGCACGCCCATAAGGGGCACAATCGTCTTATCCCACGAGATGGCCCTCATGGCCATGCCTACCATCGTCCTTCTCACCACCAGGTCGAGGAGGAACATCAAGACGAATGAGAGAACGATCACCACTATCTGCAGGGATGAAATCGACAAGCCTCCCACGATCCAGGTGACTTTCGGGATGAAAGGGGGGATATGCTTGGGATACGGGGAGAGGGCGAGGGTAAAATTCTCGAGAAAGAGACCGACCCCAAGGGCAGTGATGATTGCCGACACTCGGGGGGCTCGCCGGAGGGGCTTATAGGCAAGGCGCTCGATGGTCACGCCGAGGAACGCCGTGCCTAACATGCTCGCCAGCAGGGTGGGCACGAAAGAGAGCTTCAGGAGAAAGACGAGGAGGAAGCAGAGGAAAGCCCCCACCATGAAGAGGTCGCCATGGGCAAAGTTGATCATGGTGAGAATTCCATAGACCATGGTGTACCCCAGGGCGATGAGGGCGTAGATGCTCCCGAGCTGGAGCGCGTTGAGTGCCTGTTGGAGGAGGTAGTTCATGGGCACAGTCTGCAGCGGGAAAAGGAGGGGGTCCTCCCCAGACTCTCCCTGGCAATGTGAAGCTCCCCGCCCACAGGGCGGGGCTTCCCGGAAAGGAATGAAGCCCAATTCATGGCGCTTTCCGACCTAAGCCCACAGGGCTCACGCCTGCGGAACGCTCCCGGTCACGAGGCCGCAAGAGCTTCCCGCCTAGGGGTTCGCATTGGAATAGTAGACAAACTTACCGTCCTTGATCTGGAGGATCACCGCGCTCTTTATGGGGTCGGAAGAGCCTTCCTTGAATTGCATGTCCCCGGTCACTCCTTCATATTTCTGGATCCTTGCAAGGGCATCCCGCACCGCTTTCCGGTCGATCTTATCGGCTTCGTTGATTGCCTGCTTCAGGAGGCCGAAGGAGTCGTAGGTGAGGGCTGCCACATCGTCCGGCATGCTGTCGTAGGCTGCCTTGAAGGTCTGGATGAACTTGAGCGCCGCCGGCGCCGCCGTGTCGGGCGCGTAGTGGGTGCTGAAGTAGTAGCCTTCGCAGTCCTTGCCGCAGAGCTTGATCAGCTCCTGGCTTCCCCATGAATCGCTCCCCAGGAAAGGTACGTTGATGGCCAGCCTCTTGGCCTGCTCAATCTGGAGAGGTACCTCGCTGTAGTAGTTGGGGAGGAAGATTACCTCAGGCTCTGCCTTCTTTATCTTCGTGAGCTGGGCCGAGAAATCCCTGTCATTGGTGGTATAGGTCTCGAAGGCCACCACTTTGCCGCCTGCCTGCTCGAAGGTTTCCTTGAAAATCTCTGCGATGCCCTTGTTATAGTCTGAGGCCAC
>CAYZAF010000165.1:0-3656 GCA_964476435.1 uncultured Syntrophaceae bacterium | reverse complement strand
CCCATGCCGCAGTTCGTTCCCAGAAGCGCCATGGTCTCGTGCTCCGGCCCCTTGGCCGTCAAGGGGAAGTCAGGGTCCTTGATGCGGCTCCTCTTCCCGCAGGCAAAGGGGCAGGCAAAGCATGCCTCGTCCCTTACCCGGATCAGGTCCCGGATCACCTCCGGGTCCTCATACTTCGCGAATGCCTCGGAGTAGCCTTCCCTGAAGTTGAAGGAGGCCTGGCTCTTGCTCGCGTTGGCCCTGCCGGGGAGGGACCAGGTCCCGTACCTCCGGCGTTTGTAAAGCTCGCCGTTCTCCCGCGCCTCCCGATAGAACTCCATGACAGCCTTCCGGAAGCCCTGGACGTTGGCAATATTCACGTGTCTCGTTCCGAGGGCTGCCACTGCCTTTAAGTTCTTCGAGCCCATGACCGCCCCGAGGCCAGAGCGTCCCGCTGCCCGGCCTCCATCTGACATGATGCAGGCGAACCGCACGAGATTCTCCCCGGCAGGGCCTATATCGGCAATGCCCATGGCGTTGAGGGCCCACGTATCGAGCAGGTACTTTGAGCGCATCTCTTTCCTGATGGCCTCTTCCGTCTCTGAGGATGTCTTTCCCCAGAGAAGGTCCGCAGGTGAGATCTCCACGCGCTCGTTGAGGAGGGTCACATAGACCGGATGGGGCGATTTTCCCTCGAAGATGAGGAGGTCGTAGCCCGAATACTTGAGGTTGGCCCCGAAAGAGCCCCCGCAGCAGGGGCTGGAAACGCAGCTGCTCAAGGGGGACTTGGCGGAGACGATGAACCGGCTCGCTGCGGGCGCCCCGCTGCCTGTCAAGGGGCCTGTTGCGAAGATCAGTTTATTTTCAGGGCTGAGGGCGTCGATGGAAGGATCTATCTCGTCAAAGAGGAGCCTCGCGCCCATGCCCCTGCCGCCGATGTAGTCCCGCATCAGGGACGAAGGCGTCTCCTCTACCCGGCTTTTGCCTTCGGATAGATCGATTCTCAGTATCTTCCCGTGCCAGCCGAACATGTTAGCTCTCTCCTACTGCCTCGGCCGCCTCTTTGGGGCGAAACGGGCCAAGGGCCCTGACTGCCTCGGTCATCCGGTTCACGATGCCCGCAAAGCGGACGCCCTCGGAAGCCGACACCCAATCGAGGCGCACCCTCTCCTCTTCTACGCCGAACTGGGCAAGCACGTTCTTGAGAAGCGCCATTCTGGCAGCCGCTTTGTAGTTCCCCTCGAGATAGTGGCATTCCCCCGGATGGCAACCGAGGACGAGCACCCCGTCCGCGCCTGCACGAAGGGCCTCGAGGATGAAGCGGGGCTCCACCCTCCCGCTGCACATGACGCGGATTATCCTGATGTTCGGGGCGTACTGGAGCCGGGACGTACCGGCCAGGTCAGCCCCTGCGTAGGAGCACCAGTTGCAGCTAAAGACGATTATCCTCGGCTCGAACCCATCCACTCGTTGCCCCCTTTGCCTTACCCTTCAAGGGCTGCATGTATCTCCGCGACGATCTGCTCGCTCGTAAAGTGCTTCCCTTTCATCGCCCCGGCAGGGCACGCCGCCACGCAGGTGCCGCACCCTTTGCAGAGCGCCTCGTTCACCGCGGCGACGCTCTTCTCTTCATCTTTCCTTACTGCCTCGTAGGGACATGTCGAAACACACACCCAGCAGCCGCTGCAGAGCGATTCGTCAACCGTCGCCACGGCCGCCAGGCCCTCGAGGTTTTTCCGCGTCAAAATGGCGAGGGCCCTCGAGGCAGCGGCTTGGCCCTGGGCGATGCTCTCGTCGATGAACTTAGGGCTGTGGGCAGCGCCCGCCATGAAGATCCCATCGGTCGCAAAATCAACGGGCCGGAGCTTCATGTGCGCCTCAAGAAAGAAGCCGTCCTCGTTGAGCGGCACTTTCAGCATCCTGGAGAGCTCCCGATTGCCGGCAGGCGGAATGGTGCCGGCAGCCAGGCAGACGAGATCAGCGTCGAGCTGCAGCCTCTGACCCAGGATAGGCTCGGTCACGCATACCCTCAGGACAGGCTTTCCCTCCTCTTCAATGGCCTCTATGTCCGGCGGATCCTCCTGCTCGTAGCGGATGAAGACGATGCCGCTCTCCGAAGCCTTCTTATAGTAGTCCTCCTTGAAGCCGTAGGTCCTCATGTCGCGGTAGAGGACATAGATGTCCATCTCCGGCTTGAGCGCCTTGAGGGCGAGCGCATTCTTCACCGAGTGGGAGCAGCACACGCGGCTGCAGTAAGGCCTGTCGGCATTTCTCGAGCCCACGCACTGGATGAAGACTGCGGTAGCGACATCCCTGAGATGGTCGGCGTCTTTTTCGATCAACTCATCGAGCCCGAGAAGCGTCATGACCCTGGAATCCTCGCCGTAGAGGTATTCCCGCGGCTTTAGCTCGTCGGCGCCCGTCGCCACGATGGTTACCCCGTGCTCGAAGTCCGTGGCTTTCTCTTTCCCGGCTATCCTGATCTTCGATGCGAAGTTGCCCACGTAGCCGGAATGCTCCATCAGCTCCGCTTCCGTCGATACGTCGATGAGCGCGTTGCTGCGCACCTGGGTAACGAGGTCCTCCACGAGGGCCCGCACGTCGCCGCCTTCGAGGGTTTCCCGCATCCTCACCGACAATCCGCCCAGCGTGTCATTCTTCTCGATGAGAAGGACCTTGATGCCCTGGCGGGCCAGGGCCAGGCTGCTCGTCATTCCCGCAACGCCGCCGCCGATGACGAGGGCCGCTTTAGTCACCTCGTAGCTTGCCGCATAGAGGGGCTCGAGGAGCAGGGCCTTGCTTACCGCCATCCGCAGGAGCGCCTTGGCCTTATCTGTCGCCGCCGTCTTGTCTCTCATGTGCACGAACGAGCACTGCTCCCGGATGTTGGCAAATTCAAAGAGGTAGGGGTTGAGGGCTGCCTCGCGCAGGGCATTCTGGAACACTGGCTCGTGGGTCCTCGGGGTGCAGGCAGCCACTATTACCCGGTTGAGGCCCTTGGCGCGGATGGTCTCCGTCATGTGGCTCACCGCATCCACGGAGCAGGCGAAGGTCTCCTGTGTTGCATGGACCACACCGGTGAGGCCTTTTCCGTATTCCACGACCTGCGGAACATCGACTACCTTCGCGATATTTGTCCCGCAATGGCACACGAAGAGGCCCACCCGCGGGGGCTCCCCGGCTACGTTCCGTTCCTCGGGGTAGACCTTCTCCTCCACCATGGTCCCCCGCACCTCCGCGAGGAACTGGGAGGCTAAAGACGCGGCGCCGCTCGCCATGGTCACCGTGTCGGGGATGTCCATGGGCGCATGAAAAACGCCGCACGAGAAAACCCCCCGCCGCGACGTCTCCATGGGCGAGAAGACAGGGCTGGCGCAGAAACCGTGGCCGTCGAGCTGCAAGCTAAGGGTCCGGGCCAGGTCCCGGTTGCTCTCCGGCACGGAAAGACCCACGGAGAGGACCACGAGGTCGAACTCCTCGTCCCTCACCTCGCTTCCGTTGACCCGGTACCGCAGGAGCACGTTCCCTGTCTCCGGCTGCTCGCCCAGTAGGGAGGCCTTTGCCCATTGGTAGCGGACCCCCGGCATGGCCTTTGCCCTGTCGTAGAAGCGCTCGAACCCCTTGCCAAAGGCGCGGATGTCGTTGTGCAGGATCACCGCCTCGATCTCGGGATGGTG
>CAYZAF010000164.1:0-6262 GCA_964476435.1 uncultured Syntrophaceae bacterium | reverse complement strand
TGGGTGTACTGAGAGCCGAAATCGAGGATGGCGACGATTTCCGTATGGTAGTCGCGCACGTCGTTCATATCAAATTCCAGTTATTCAACCCTGTGATTCGAAAGCTTCTTTCTGATCATCACGTGTGCCCGGCATTCCCTTTAGTCAGGCGTCCCGTGAACCCTTGGAACGGATCGATGCTCTATGAGACACCACTATACCATATTTGATTTGAGAGGTGCCACAAGAGAGAGGAGGACCGTGAAAAGGCCCCATTTACCGCCCCTTTTCGATCATGATTCCTCTTTTTCCAGGAGCGTTCTTGGTTAGCCATGCGTTGTTGCCGTCCCGTCAAAAAAAACGGAAAAAGGGCGTTCCCCGTGATATGATCTCTGTGACGGCCGGACCCGTTTTGTCCACGCAAGAAGAGTGTCGGGAATACAGGGCTGGATCAAAAAGAGCAAGGAGGGACCGCAAACAGCATGGGGCTTCTGTCTCCCCATACAAGGGGAAAGGTGTGCTTCTCCTGCCTTCTCCTCGGCCTCGCGCTTCTCCTTGCCGCATGCGTCAACGACCCCTACCCTTCCGCGCCCGATAAAAAGATCGGGTATGCGGCCCTCGGAGAGGACCCGAGGACCCTCGACCCTGCCCAGGTGTCCGATACGGTCTCCGGAGACATTCTCTGCCAGATCTATGACTCCCTCTACCAGAATGCCTATCTTCCCAGGCCTTACAAGGTGGAGCCCGCCATTGCCGACGGCTTTCCGGAGAAGCGCATCTTTTACGAAGAGGTGAAGGAGAAGGGGCAAACGCGCCAGGTCGCGCGCATGGAGTATACGTTCCATCTGAAGGACGACGTCTATTTTCAGGACGATCCCTGCTTCCCGAACGGCTTGGGGAGGCGGGTCACCTCGCACGACGTGGAGTATTCCATAAAGCGGCTCGCCGACCCTACGGTCCAGGCCACGGGGTGGTGGCTCGTCTCCGGCAAGATCAAGGGCATCGACGCATTCTTCAAGAAGGCGGCTGCCGCAGGGAAGGCGGATTACGGCGAGAAGATCGAGGGGATCGCCTGCCCGGACGACCGTACCCTCAAGATCACCCTCACCGAGCCGTACCCGGAGTTCATCTATGTGATGAGCATGCCCTACACAGCGCCGGTGGCGCCCGAGGCAGTCGATTACTACAATGCGCCGGGCAGGGAGGGCTTTGCCCGCCACCCTGTGGGCACGGGCGCCTATCGACTGAAGTCCTGGAAGCGGCAGCACCGCATTATCATAGAGAAGAGCCCCTCGTTCAGGCCCGATTTCTACCCGGCGACGGGCGCCCCAGGGGACCGGGAGAAGGGGCTCCTCGCGGACGCTGCGTGCCGTCTCCCCTTCCTCGACGAGGCATGGTTCACGATCATATCGGCCGGCCAGCCCGCGTGGCTCCTCTTTCTCCAGGGGTACCTCGACGCATCCGGCATCCCCCAGGAGCAGTTCGAGCGGGCGATCACGCGGAACCTGGAGCTTTCTGAGTCGTTCGTCAAGAAGGGCATATCCCTCGAGGTATCACCCCAGCTCGAGACATCGTACATCGCCTTCAACATGCGCGACCCCATCCTCGGCAAGAACAAGTACCTGCGCCAAGCCCTGTCGCTGGCCTACGACAGCGACCTATTCAACCAGATCTACCTGAACGGCCGCGCCATCGACGCCCAGGGGCCCCTGCCCCCGGGCATCTTCGGCTACGACCCCAACCTCAAGAACCCGTACGCAACCCACAACCTAAAGGAGGCACGAGACCTCCTCGCCAAGGCGGGATACCCGGGCGGCGTGGATGCCCAGACTGGAAAGCAATTGGAGCTCACCTACGACATAAGCTCCGACTCTGCGAGGGCCAGGGAGCAGGCTGCTTTTGACATGCGGTGCTTCGAGCAGCTCGGCGTCAAGATGAAGCTGCAGGTGAATACGTTCTCCCAATACCTGGAGCGAACCATCAAGGGCACGTTCCAGATGACTTCGAGCGCCTGGCTCGCCGACTACCCCGATCCCGAGGACTTCCTCATCCTCCTCTACGGCCCGAACGCACCCCCCGGCCCCAACGCATCGGCCTTCTCGAACCCGGAGTACGACCGGCTCTTCAGAGAGATGGAGACCATGGAGGACACGCCGGAGCGGGCGGCCATCATCCATAAGATGGTCGCCATCGTCGTGGACGAGTGCCCCTGGATATTCAACTTCCACGCCCCTGCCTATGTGCTGCGCCACTCCTGGTACAAGAACGGCAAGACCCACAGCATCTCGGGGAACTACGTGAAGTACGTGCGCGTTGAGCCCAGCGTGCGGCGCACGTACTGGAAGGCAGAGGACGCCCCGAACATGAGGGCGCCCCTCTATGCCTTTTGCGTCCTCATCGTAATCCTGGCGCCGGGCATGGTGATTACTTACCGGAAGAGGAGAAGGTGATGGTCTACTACATCGTGCGCCGGGTCCTCCTTGCCGTGCCTACCGTGCTGGGCGTCTGCATCGTCACGTTCCTCCTCTTCAACGTCTTTGCTTCTCCCGAGGCAATCGCGAGGAGACAGCTCGGGAAAAACCCGACAACTGCCCAGGTGCAGGCCTGGGTCCATGCGCACGGTATGGACAAGCCCATGTTCTTCAACCTCAAGCCCGCCAGCGATGGCCGCGTCCACGTGCTGGACAGCCGCTTCTGGAACCAGATGAGAGAGCTCCTCCTCTTCCAGTTTCCCGAATCCGACTACCTCCACGAGAACGTGGGCAGCCTCATCAAGGCGAGGATCGTCCCCTCCCTCACGATCACTGTGCCCGCATTCTTGCTCTCCATCATCGTCACCTTGCCGCTGGCCCTCTTCGTGGCCTACTACCGGGGCACGTACCTCGACCGGACTGCCCTCTTCGTCTGCGTGATCCTCATGAGCATCGTCATCCTCAACTATATCATCGTAGGCCAGTACCTCCTCGCCGTGGTCTTCAAGTACTTTCCCATCTATGGCTACGAGTTCGGCCTCAATGCCTGGAAGTTCGTCTTCTTGCCGGTCATTCTCGCCGTGGCTGCAGGGCTCGGCGGGGGCCTGAGGTTCTACCGGACGGTCATGCTCAACGAGGTCCGGGCGGACTACGTGAGGACCGCCATGGCCAAGGGCGTAAGCGAAAGCGGCATTCTCTTCAAGCACGTGCTCAAGAACGCCATGATCCCCATCCTCACGACGACCGTGCTCTCCATACCCTTCCTCATCACTGGGAGCCTCCTTCTGGAGATGTACTTCGGCATACCGGGCATGGGCAATCTCCTCCTCAACGCGGTCAACAACTCGGATTATCCCATCATCAGGACCTTGACGTACGTCTACTCCCTCCTCTACATCGCGGGGAGCATTCTTACGGATATAAGCTACACCCTGGTCGACCCCAGGGTTATTCTCGAGTGAGGGCCTGGACGTGGCTGAATCTCACCTGAAGATAGCTATAAGGAGGATAAAGAAAGATTCACTCGCCGTGGCGGGCTTCTGCGTCATATGCGCCTTCGCCTTCATCGCCCTTCTCGACGTGGTGCCTGTGCCGTATAGGGATGCGGGGGGCCTCCACTTCAACCGTACGGCCCTAGACTACCTGGCAAGAAAGCCGGTGGAGCTTTCGTACTCGCCGCCCCTTGCCAGGACCGGCGTGCTCAACCGCAAGGAGTTCGCCCTGCACAGCCTCCACCTCCTGGGCACAAACATCCTCGGCGAAGACGTACTCTACGACGCCCTGAAAGGCGTGCGCACCGCCTTTATCATAGGCATCGTGCCCCTCGTCATTGCCGCTTTCTTCGCCATCGTCCTCGGCCTTCTCGCAGGCTACTACGGAGGCTGGGTGGACGACGTGATCCAGTATATCTACCAGGTGCTCTCTTCCATTCCCGGCATCCTCCTCCTCATTGCCATGCTCACGGTCATGGAGAGGGGGATCTGGCAGCTCTGCATCGCCTTGGGCGTCACCTCGTGGGTGGGCCTCTGCCGCTTGATAAGGGGGGAGACCCTCAAGGTGAGGAGCATGGAATACGTGGAGGCAGCGCGTGCCCTGGGTGCGAGCGATGCACGCCTCCTCTTCCGCCAGATCCTGCCGAACGTCATGTACCTCGTGGTCATAGAGATGACCCTCGACTTCTCCGGCCTCGTCATGTCGGAGGCAGTCCTCACGTACATCGGCGTGGGGGTCGAGCCTGGCACGGGGAGCTGGGGCCGCATGATCCTCTCTGCGGACAGGGAGCTTCCCAACGGGATCTGGTGGAACCTCACAGGGGCCTCGGTCCTTCTCTTTCTCCTCGTCCTGGCCTTCAATCTCTTTGCCGACGCCCTGCGGGACGCCCTTGACCCCCGCCTGAGGAAGGGATGACATGGAAGAAGTTTTACGGATAGAGGATTTGCGCACATACTTCTACACTGACGAGGGCATCGCGAGGGCAGTTGACGGCGTCTCCCTCTCCATAAGAAAAAAAGGGACCCTGGGCCTCGTGGGCGAGTCGGGGTGCGGCAAGTCCATCACCGCCCTTTCCGTGCTCAGGCTCGTGCCTTCCCCCCCGGGGAGGATCGTGGCCGGAAAGATCATTCTCGCGGAGAGGGAGATCCTCTCCGTCTCAGAGAACGGTATGAGGGAGATCCGGGGAAGGCTCGCATCCATGGTCTTCCAGGAGCCCATGACGAGCCTCAACCCTGTCTTCACCGTAGGCACCCAGGTCGAGGAGGCAGTGCGCATCCATACCGACACGGACAGGACCGAGGCCCGAAGGATAGCCCTGGAGTACCTCACAAAGGTGGGCATACCTGCTGCCCGAGAGCGGATGGCCGAGTACCCGCACCAACTCTCCGGGGGCATGAAGCAGCGCGTGATGATCGCCATGGCCCTCTGCCTTAAGCCTGCCCTCCTCATCGCCGACGAGCCGACAACAGCATTGGACGTGACCATCCAGGCGGGCATCTTGAGGCTCATGAAGGACATGCAGGAGGAGACCGAGGCAGCCATCCTGCTCATCACCCACGACCTGGGTGTCATCGCTGAGATGGCAGACGACGTGGCCGTCATGTACGCGGGAAAGATCGTCGAGAAAGGCCAGTGCACGACGATCTTCGCCGAGTTCCTGCACCCCTACACGGAAGGCCTTTTCAGGAGCCTGCCCGGCAGGACACAGAAGGGAGAGAAGCTCTATACGATCCCTGGCAACGTGCCCTCTGCCCTCCAGTTCCTCCCGGACTGCTGCAGGTTCAACCCCCGCTGCCCCCTGGCCATTGAGCGATGCAGGATCGAGGAGCCGCCCCTCGTCCATGTGGGAGGCGGCCACTGGTGCGCCTGCTGGGTGCGCGCGCCCGAAAGGGGCCTGGAATGATGCTCGAAGTCAAAGACCTGCGCATGTACTTTCCCGTGAGGCGCGGTTTTTTGCGCCGCACCGTGGGCTTTGTTGAGGCAGTGGACGGCGTGAGCCTCTCTGTGGACAGGGGCCAGACCGTGGGCCTCGTGGGCGAGTCAGGATGCGGCAAGACCACGGTAGGCAAGTGCATCGTGCGCCTCCTCCGGCCCACCGGCGGGAGCATCCTCTTCGATAGCCTCGATATCGCTCATCTGCGCCCGAAGGAGCTTAAGGCTTACAGGAGGCAGATGCAGATGGTCTTTCAAGACCCTTTCGGCTCCCTCAACCCGCGCATGATCGTCTCCGATATCCTTGCCGAGGGGCCCAGGATCATGGGCGAGGAAGCCACGGATAGCCGCGTCGGGGAGCTTCTCGACATCGTGGGCCTTCCCAGGGAGGCGGGCACACGCTACCCCCATGAGTTCTCCGGCGGCCAGCGGCAGAGGATAGGCATTGCCCGGGCATTGGCCGTCAACCCTTCGTTCCTCGTGTGCGACGAGCCAGTCTCTGCCCTGGACGTCTCCATTCAGGCGCAGATCCTCAACCTCCTCGAGGACCTCCAGGCGCGCTTCTCCCTCTCTTACCTCTTTGTCGCTCACGACCTTTCGGTGGTGCGCCACATCGCTGACAGGATCTCCGTCATGTACATCGGCCACATAATGGAAGAGGCAGGAACGGAAGAGCTCTTCGCGAACCCGTGCCACCCGTACACGCAGGCCCTCTTTGCGTCGATCCCGTCGCTCGACCCTGCCAGGCGAAAGGGGCTGAAGGCCCTCACGGGCGACCCGCCGTCGCCGGTGGACCCGTTGCCGGGGTGCAGGTTCGCGTCGAGGTGCCCGAGGGTGATGGAGAAGTGCAGGGAGGGGGAGATCGCGTACGTCAAGGTGTCGGAAGG
>CAYZAF010000163.1:0-4470 GCA_964476435.1 uncultured Syntrophaceae bacterium | reverse complement strand
AAGATGAGCAGTCCCGGAAGGCGACAGGGCGTGGAACAGGCGCCAGCAGCCTTATTCTCTCGGTCGCATAAAGGAGTCTTTGTCCATAGGAGTCTTTCTCGGGGTTCCCTGCTCGTTCCAAGAAGTCGAGAGCCCTTTGAGCTGCCTCTCTCGACATGGTTCCGCCTCCGATGAAGTCAAGCATTTCAGCAGGCACTAGGGCGCAGGCCAACCGCTTCCAATCCCACAACCCTTTCTCGTCCCTCAGATGCGCGGCATATGCGGCCTGGAGGTCTACAACCAGTGCCTCACGCAGCACGCCGATCCGTCGCATAGGACCGAGATCCGTAAATACCTCGAAGCTCACGAGTTTCAAAATGAACCTCCCGGATCGTGCTTCGTTCTTTGCGCGGTGCCGCGAACCGAACGAAGCTTTTGATGTTCAATAAACGCCGTATTCCCTGGTAAACTCGAACATGGCTCGCACGTTTTCGATTTTCGCGTCTTCCAAGGAGCCTGCCGCAGGACCCATGACGTATCCTCCATCCCTCCCGAGGGTATCGATGAGTTTCTTGCAGCAGGACTTCACGTCGGCCGTCGTGCCCGTCACAAGCAGCGACATCGGGAACAATCCCTTGATAGCCACGGTCTCTTTGAGAATCTTCTTCGCCTTCACGGGGTCGACGGATTCAAACCAATAGAGGGCGGCCCCCGGGGGAATGTCCTTGATAATCTCCAGCCGCGACGTATACTCCCCTTGGAACCAAACTACGGGCACTATCCCTGCCTTGATGAGGCCTATCAGCAATTCTCTCAATGTCGGCCAATAAAACCTCTTGAATTGCTCCTGTGACATGAATCCTTCGCTGCCTTTGTGGAGAGGAATGTTGATGCGAGGCACGCCGGTGGCGCGGCAGCCGCCTATCCCATAGTCGAGCATGATGGGAAGGAGTTTTTCGCACATTTTGACGACCTTGTCAGGCCTCCGATACATATCGATCATCAGGCCTTTCGTTCCCCTGAAGTAATCGCCGATGGTATCGAACGGCGCCTGGGTGGCTGAGGCGAAGTAAGTGGGAAGGCCGGCTGCCTTGAGTCTTTCAAGATTGCCGACTATGTGAGGCAGGGCAGCGAGGGTTTCTTCTCCGGCTTTCTTCATAGCCTCAAGAGCCTGCCCGACCTCCGGCAAACCGAAGGGGAGAAACCCCATGTTCACGCCCATATAGTGGCTGATGATCTGGTGCAAGGGCTGAAGCTGTTGGAAGGCCCCGAGTTTTCCCATGACTCGGGGCCAGTACCTTCTTATCATAAAGTCGGTGGGGTCGAACAGATAGTGGTCGTATTCGTCGGGGTTCATGTACTCGCCTTCAACAAACTGGTAGCTCGAGTCCGGCGGAAGGCCATGCCCCGGCCATTTCAACTGCTTGAAATCGACGGCGGCAAGCATGGGTCCGAAGAATAACGTTGGGCTCGCGAGGTCCGGCTGGAACGCCATGTTCGTAATGAAGTTACCTTCCATGCACTTCTCCGCGTGGCCCATGTCCTCGTCGAAAGGAATACCGGCGTATTTTGCGGTAAACAGGGTAAACAGTACGAGCACGGGAATCCGGTCGGGTTTTCGTAATGCAATAACGTCGTTAAATCTCTTTTCCCGTTCCGCGAACAATTCCTCGGGTGATTTTTCCGTGGCCATCTAAAACCTCCCACAAAAGTTTCCTGGTCGCGGCGACTGGACAAATCGCTCCTAGCCCCCCAGGTAGGCTTTGCGCACATGGTCGTTGTCCCTCAGGCTCGATGACGGACCTTCGAGAACTACGGAACCTGTTTCAAAGACATAGCCTCTGTCCGCCAACTTGAGGGCTAGACGGGCGTTTTGTTCGACCAAGACCAAACTTATCCTTCGATTCGTTCTTAGGTCAGCGATGATGCGAGCTATTTCTCTGACGACTATTGGAGACAGGCCAAGGGAGGGCTCATCCATGAGAAGCAGCTTAGGGCCACTCATGAGAGCCCTCGCGATGGCGAGCATCTGCTGCTCCCCACCCGACAGGCTCCCTCCGTTCTGCGACTGCCGGGACCTGAGAACCGGGAACTGCTCGTAGATTTGTGCGATATCGGCTTTCACCTGGGCGGGATCTCGCCTGGTGTGGCTCCCGATGAGAATGTTCTCGCGAACGCTGAGTCCGGGGAAGATCCTCCGTCCTTCGGGAACTTGGGCTATTCCCATCTTGATCCTCGCGTGGGCAGCGATGTTTTCGATTCTCTCCCCCCGAAAACGGATTTGGCCTGATTCCAAAGGCACCAGCCCGGAGATGGCCCGCAAGAAAGTGCTCTTACCGGCCCCGTTAGCGCCGATGAGGGCCGTGATACTGCCCTCCTCGACACCGAGACTGACGCCCTTCAGCGCAGGCACTTTGTGATAGGCCACGACTACCCGGTCGGTTTCAAGCAGCATATTCCTACCAGTCCTCGTCCCTTCCCAGGTATGATTCGATAACAGCCTCGTTGCGCTGTATCTCAGACGGTGTCCCCTCTGCCAGTTTCTGCCCCGACGCCATTGCTATGACCCTGTTGCTTATGCTCATGAGCGTCTTCATGTCATGTTCGATTATGAGAACGGTTACACCGCTGTCATTGATCCGTCTGATGTGTCGGGTCATCTCGCCGCTTTCGGTCTCGTTCATTCCAGCGACCGGTTCATCCAGCATGAGAAGGAGCGGGTTCGCAGCCATGGCGATGGCGACACCAAGGGACCGTTGGAGACCGTAGGGGAGGCTCTGAGCCGGAACGTCGCGGAAGTCGGTCAGATCGAACATTTCGATCAATTGTTCTGTCTTGCGGTCGATTACCCGCTCCGCGGCGCGAACGCCTTTGGTATTGAGAATGTAACTCCAGAAGGGCTTGTCTCCGGGCAGGTAGTGGGCGAGGCTCACGTTCTGATAGACGGTCATCCCGCCAAAGAGGGTCGTGGCTTGGAAGGTCCGTACGAGGCCCTTCTTCGCTATTTTTGCCGGGGTGAGCCCTGTGATATCTGCCGCTTGAAAGGTGATCCTTCCCTTGTCGGGCTTAAGATAGCCGGCCACTATGTTGAAGAGCGTCGTTTTGCCGGCGCCGTTGTGCCCGATGAGTCCGACGATCTCCCGCCGGGAGATGGCGAACGAGACGTCGCCGTTTGCCATGACCCCGCCAAAATGCTTCGTTACCCCCTGAAGCGCAAGAAGAGGGGCCGTCAAGCTGGCACCCCCGGGTTCGGCGTCCTTTCCCGTCGTCGTTTAAGGCTTCCACTGATCGATCCCTTGAGTCTAGGCAGAAGAGAAATCAATCCGGCGGGGGCAAAGAGCATAATCGCGACGAGCGCGCCGCCGTAGACGAGGGGTTGGAACTTGACGAGGGGCCGAGAGACCTCGAAGAATCCCAGCATGAGTGCGCATCCCAGTGCAGGGCCTACGGCGGACTGCAATCCTCCGACGATCGCATAGACCAGGTAGTAGACGGAGTCCCATGCACCGAAGCTGCTGGTTTGGAGGAAGAGAAAGTAATGGGCATGAAAAGCCCCTGCGAGACCGGAGAAGAAACAGCCGATGGAAAAAGCCAGGACCTTGTAACGCATGACCGGGACGCCTACGCTTGAGGACAACGGCTCGCTTTCGGCCAAACCCCGAAAGATGGCTCCCAACCGGGACCTGTCGATTCGTATCATCACCACGAAACAGAAGGCAAGCAGGGCAAGCGCATAGTAATAGTAGGGCGTCTTGCCGGCAGAGAAGTCTACGAGGCTGTGGTTGCCCAGAGCGATCGAAGCGGGCTGGGGTATGCCGTAAAGGCCCTTCAGGCCCCCCGTAAGCCCGCCCAGATTGTCGATGTACCGCATTACCGCGCCGTTGATACACAAGGTCAGAATCGTGAAATAGATCCCCCGGAGCCGTAATGCAGGCCACCCGATAGCGGCTCCCAGTCCTGCCGCCATAAGACCGGCCAATGGAAGGGCGAACCAGGTCGACAGGGCAAGCTTCATGACGAGAATCGCGGAGGTGTAAGCCCCAATTGCAACGAACACAGCCTGACCCAGGCTCACATTGCCGGAGAGGAGTATCAGCCTCACGCCGAGGGCGGATAGGCTTACCATGAAAACGCGGATGCCCACGTGCAGGACGTAAGGATTGCGCGCAAAAAGGGGCAGGAACAATAGTCCCGCGGATACTAGGCCTGTTAGGGCGTAAGAGAATCGCTTCGCTGCCATGCTACTCGCCCTGTCCCATGAGGCCTCTCGGCCTTATCATAAGTACAAGGACTACCAGGCTGTATGAAATGGCCTGAGCCCACGTCCCAGGGAGAAATTGGCTCCCGAAACTGTCTATGGCACCGAGGAGAAGCCCGCCCACGAGCGTGCCGGGTATGCTTCCTAGACCACCGATCACCATGACGACCACAGCGCTGATCATTGCATCTCCGCCGATGAAGGGATTGACCCAGTAAATCGGCGCTAGAAGA
>CAYZAF010000162.1:0-17594 GCA_964476435.1 uncultured Syntrophaceae bacterium | reverse complement strand
CAATCGATCGGATTAGCGAAATCGTCTCCGCCGGAAAAGGCTTCTGAGGGGAAAGCAGACTCAGACTCTTGGCGGGGTGTAATCTTCACCCACCGGGCGCTGTGCCTGCCAGCATGGTACTTCCTCGACAATATTCGAGTTTCTCTTGAATCCGCCGAATACGAGTCGTACCGATAGACAGGCCCTTCATATCGGGGTGCCAATGGAACGAGTCAACCGAATAGTAAGGCTATGAGAGCCGGACAAGTTCCACGGCTATGCGGTGAGGTCCGCCCTGTCGACCGGAAGCCTTCGGATCCTTTTGCCCGTGGCCCGAAAGAGCGCGTTTGTCACCGCAGGAGCGATCGGCGGCACCCCTACCTCTCCGACGCTGTTCGGCGGAGCCGCACTCTTCACGAGGTGAACCTCCACCCGCGGCACCTCGTCCATGCGCAGGACCGGAAAATCGTTGAAATTACTCTGCTGCACCCGACCGTCACGGAGACGAAGGGAGCTTTTCACTGCGGTAAGGCCGAAAAAGAGCGCCCCCACTAGTTGGGACGTCACCGTTCTCGGATTGACGGCTGTGCCGCAATCAACGGCGCAGACGACACGGTGCACCCGAAAAGCGCCGCCCTTTTCGACGGACACCTCCGCTACCATTGCCACAGGGGTGCCGTGATAGGTGTGGAGCGCCACGCCCTGCGCGATTCCGCCGGCTGAACTCCCGCCCCATCCCGCCTTTGTCGCGGCCATTTCGAGGACGTTGCTCTCCTTCTTTGCGTGTCCCAACAGCTTCATCCGCAAATCCACGGGGTCCCTGCGTGAGGCAACCGCAATCTCGTCCATGAAAGATTCCTTCACGAAGGCGTTCCTTCCGTCGCCCACGGACCTCCACGGCCCCACAGGCACGGGGGTCTCCACTTTAACGTATTCAACCCTGACATGTTCTATGGCGTAGGCCATGTCGGCAGAACCCGACACGGCCGCCTCGGGGCCCATGAATCTCTTCGCGACCGGGACGATCAAGGCCGCGACGCCGTTTCTGACTGACGAGGGCAGCCATTCGGGAAGAATCGAGGCCCCTGCCGTTTCCACCAGGATGTCCATTTCGTTCTGACCCACGGCCTTATGAATCCAGGCGACGGGATAGCCGTCCTTGTCGAGGCCTGCCTCCACCACATTGTAGGTAGAGGGACGAAAGAAGTCGTTCCTGATGTCTTCCTCCCGTGACCAGGTCACTTTTACCGGTGCCTTCACGGCCCTCGAGACCATAACCGCTTCGCCGATGACATCGAGCATACCCCGCCGGCCGAACCCTCCGCCCACAAAAGGCGTATGAACGTGCACTGCCCTTAAGGGAAGTCCGGTGATGCGGGCAGCCAGGTCCCTCGCAGGCTCCTGGGACTGGGTAGGGGCCCACACATCGCACGCCCTGGGGGTGACGCGGGCCGCGCAGTTCATGGGCTCCGGACACGCATGGGCCTGATAGGGCAGCTCGTACACGGCTCTGATTTGTCGCTCTGCCTTTCTCATCGCCTCTTCGACATTTCCGTCGTTGCGCATGCGGACGCCCCTTTTCCCACTCTCCTCTTCAAAGAGCCTAAAGACGCTCTCGTTGCTCAGAGTTGGTGTGCCTCCTTTCCATTCCACTTTGAGGGAATCTGCAGCTTTCCGAGCTTGCCAGTAAGTGTCGCCCACGACGGCCACAGCCGATTCGAGGGTGACTACGGCCCGAACACCCGCCATTGTTCTTGCCGTGCCGTCGTCGACGGATGCGGGCCTACCACCCAGCATGGGCGCGTGGACCACGGCGGCCGTGAGAAGACCCGGCATGGTAAAGTCCATTCCGTAGCGTATCCTGCCCCGGGCCTTGTCTTCACCATCCAGACGCGGCAAAGGCTGGCCCACAATCTTGAAGTCCGCCGCCTTCTTCAGTCGGGGCGCCCGTGGCGGCCTGACGGCTGCAGCCCTTTCGAGAAGCTCTCCGTATCGAAGTCGCATGCCGTTTGCCTTATGAATGACAGTGCCATTCTCCGCCCGACAGCTTGAAGGAGGAACGGTCCAGGCTCCTGCGGCAGCGGCAACAAACATCTCTCTTGTCGCCGCTGCCGCCCTGCGAAGGGGGTCCCAAGAGGTCTTCACCCCCGTGCTTCCCCCGGTGGCCTGAACTCCGATGTCCGGATTCTTATATACCTTTGCAACTGGCGCGAACTCAAAGCGCATTCTCGACCAGTCGGCTTCCAACTCCTCGGCAACGATCATACAGAGGCCCGTGGACGTTCCCTGACCCAGCTCGGTGTGTTTGACCATCACGGTTACTGTGTCGTCGGGAGCGATCCTGATCCAGGCATTGGGGATCAACCCCCCTCCCGCTCCTTTTCGCAACTCGGCAGCATCTGCCCTTCTCGGCGCGGGGGCGTAGGATGTCACCACCAGTCCTGCTCCCGCAATCAGACTGACCTTGATAAATTGCCTTCTGTCCAGTTCCATCGACGTCTCGCTCATGGCTCCAGCTCCTTGGCTGCCCGGAAGACGGCCTCCCGGATGTCCTGATAGGTTCCGCAGCGGCAGAGGACGGCGGACATGGCTCGATCCACCTCTTCTTTGCTCGGCGCAAGGTTCGCCGAGAGAAGGGCCGCGGCGTGCATGATCTGGCCGGGCTGGCAATAGCCGCATTGGGCCACGCTCCCTTGAGCCCAGGCCTTGAAGAGCGCCTCTGCCACCCGGCCTTCGAGACCCTCGATGGTCACGACCTTCTTGCCCTCTGCGGCGCTCGCCGGGATACTGCACGAGGGCAGGGGTTCTCCGTCAACGTGGACGGTGCAGGCGCCGCATTCCCCTATACCGCAGCTGTACTTGGCCCCGGTCAGACCCAGATGCTCTCTCAGCACCCACAAAAGAGGCGTCTCGGGCTCGACGTCCAGAGCATGGTCTTTTCCATTCACATTCAATCTGATCATTGCTTTTCCCCTCCCTGCGGATGACAGCAGTCAAAGGATTCTCAGGAACGAACGTCTATTCTCAACTAGGACGGAAGAAGGAGCCATTCCCGTCGCTGTATGGCCTCCGGGCAGAGTTGCTTACCGCCGTGATTAGACGGATATCAAGCATGCGTGCCGACTGCGTGGCGATCTCCAATCCAAGACCGGACGTAGCTCCGGCAACCATAATCGTCTTCATCCCTGCTCTCCTGGCCATCAACGACAGCACTTGCACTAATCGGACGTTGACGGCGTCAACATCAAGAATAGTACAAAGTGTTGACAGTGTCAACAAATTGTTGTAATTTCTTTGCGCCATTTTGTTTTGACGAATTCATCACTTCAACAAGCAGTATTTTCGAGATGACTTAAGGTGAGGCTAAGGACGGGTTCTGATACGAAGCGCAATCTTCTTAAGATTACCCGCGATCTGATCGACCGCAAGGGTATCGATGAAATATCGATGAGAACCGTGGGTAAAGCCGCACGGTTGTCACGGTGTGCTCTCTACAGGCATTTTGATGGCAAAGAATCATTGCTCGCCGCCATAGCGATTGAGAATTTCGAAATCCTCACCGCACGATTCGACGAACTTGAAAGAAATATCAAAGACCCCCGGCAGCTTCTATTTGAGTTGGGTATCGCATACTATGATTTTGGCATTCACAATGCTGGTCACTATCGGCTGATGTTCACCACAAGATGGGACGAAGGAAAATATCCGGATGTCAAAGAGGCAGCAGTGGGCGTTTTTGATAAGGTTGCTTTATGTGTTTCTCGGGCCTTGAAAACAAAAAGAGTGAATTCGAAGATTGTATTGGAGAAGACCGCGATTCTTTACGCGTTCATACACGGGCTTGTTGAACTGCACCTGGCGGGACATGACGAGGCTGAAAAAGGTCTCGCCGATATTGCCTCCCTGACACATAGCGCACTTGAATCAATTTTGGCGGAATGAGTATCGCCTTTTTGTGGTAATGCGTGATTCACGGGGTTCGGCCTGACGGTCACGGGTCCGCGGCATGGCCCACCGTCTACCCCTTTTGTTCTCCCTTTCATCGCCATCATATCCCCTTCGTCGCCAATCCGTTCCCATGTCACCAATACATTTGGTATACTCTGCCTGTTCCAAGGATGAGGGACGATTACAAAAAAAGAGATGTCTGGATGAATAGGGGATGGCGGAACAAGACGCAATGGGGTAAGCGTAAGGGGAAAAGCGGACCGGCCTTCGTGGATCTGCCGGCGAGGTGAAGGATGGAAGCCTTTCTTCTCGGCTTGAGCAACGGCGGTGTCTGCCTGGCATACTGCGCACCGGTGCTTGTGCCCTGCCTCCTTGCGGGAAGCGGGGGCGGTATCCCTAAAGCAGTGGGCATCACCGCGGGATTCCTCGGAGGAAGGCTCCTCGGCTACCTCGTCTTCGCCGTTGCGGCCTGGATCATCGGGCGAGCCCTCCTCGGCAATGCAGGCGCGCGTGAATCGATCATCGGCCTCGCTTACATGATGCTCTCCGTCATGCTCGTGGTCTACGCCTTTACCGCCGGGAGAAGCCATTCGTGTGCGGCAACGGGCATGGGCGCCCTCATGCTCAAGCTCTCGGAGCATCAGGGCCTATCCCCCCTTTTGCCCGTGGCAGCCGGGGTGGCAACGGGCCTCAATTTTTGCCCTCCTTTTCTCCTCGCTATGGCCGCATCCGCGGAGAAGGGGAGCCTCTCCTACAGCATCTTCTTTTTCTTCATGTTCTTCCTCGGCACCTCTCTTTTCTTCGTCCCCGCCCCTTTTTTCGGCCTGCTCCGGTCGCATGCGGCCGTCAGGACGGTTGGGCGGCTATGCGCCGGCCTCGTGGGCGCGTACTACTTTTTTTCCGGCCTTATCATGCTCACAGGAGGGATAAAAAGCCTATGAAAAGGGATACGACTAACGATACACCCGCACCCAAACGACGAAGCTTTCCCAAAGCCTTCTTCCTCAGCCTACCTATGATGCTCTTGACTTTCGCCATGTTGACCGGCGGCAAGCCCATCTCCGGCTCATCCCAGATTGTCGCGTTTCTCCTCACCTACTGTTTTCTCAACCTCTTCTTCTTCCTCATGATCTACACGGGAAAGACGGACCGATGGCGCGCCCCGGTCTTCTCAGCTTATTCGGTGGCCTTCGTCATCTCCTTCGTCACCCATCTTTTGGAGGCCAGGGGAAGCATGGCGTTATCCGAGGCAAACATCCTTCGCGCCCAGGCGCCCTTCTGTCACATGGTCATACCAATGACGCTCATCCCGGGCGCCCTCACGAAGACGATCATCTTCCCCGGGACCATCGTCGGCAGCTTCGCCTCGATCTCCAGCATGTTCATCCTGTGGATAGGCGCTTCCCTTTCCCTCGGCCGGGGCTTCTGCGGCTGGACCTGCTTCTTCGGGGGTCTCGAGGACGGTTTCTCGCGCCTCATCAAAAGACCGATCATCAAGCGAATCAACCCCGTGTTCACGTATCTCCCCTGGGCGTTGCTTCTCTTCATCGTCCTTACCTCGGCCGCTGCCCTGTCCCCTGTCTACTGCACCTGGTTGTGCCCCTTCAAGGCTGTTACCGAGTACGTTCAGGTCATTTCTGTGAAAACCCTCGTGCAAATGGTTATTTTCGTCACCCTCTTCGCCGGCCTTGTCGTCACCCTTCCGATCCTCACGAAGAAAAGGATCCAGTGCGGCCTCTTCTGTCCCTTCGGTGCTTTTCAGTCTTTGACCAACAAGGTGACCGGGTTTGCCATTCGGATAGATCCGGACAAGTGTGTAAAGTGCGGCCGATGCGTACGCTCCTGCCCCACCTTTTCTCTCGATGACGAGAGCGTCGCTTCAGGAGGGAGCCGTATAAGCTGCATGAAGTGCGGAAGGTGCGTCGATCTCTGCCCAAAAGGGGCCATTCACTATCACGTGAAGGGGACAGAACCCCGATCATCGGGCACTCTTCAGAGGCTCCTCTTTCTCTATCCGGCTTTTCTCTTTCTTGCGACCATGGGAGGGGGATTCTTCAAAGACGCTATCGTGAGGATCATCAAGCTCGCGGCGACCGGGCATATGATATAGGGAGGATGACCGTGAAGAGACTGAGATCCGTGATGGGTTACACCTGGGCCGGGCTCGCGGTCCTCATCATACTTGTCACATTCATAGGAAACGGCTACCTGAGCAGACGATTGGCCGCGGCGACGGGGGTGACCGTCTCTCCGTGGATAACGGGCGGGGAAGTGGCCAAGACGAGCGACTACGGCACGTACCGTACGGTCGTTCACCGTCCTGTCTTCGACGGGCTCGTCGGTGAACGGTCCGAGGGGTTTGTCCAGGTGGACTATGAGCCGGGGAGCGGGCCGCCTGCCGTCCTGGAAGAGAGGGTGGATTTCAAACGAGATAAGGGGATCGATTTTCTTGTGCGCCTCGATACTTGCGCGGGCACGGCCACGGTAAAGGACCTCGCCGGGACGGTCATAGCAATCGATCACGTCTACCGGGTAGGTAAAGGCTGGGCAGTAAGGATAGCCCTGCGAAGGAGGATGTGACGAGGATTATCGTTCGCCCTCTCCAAGGTAGAGGTGCCGGATGCCGGCCGGGATTGTTCGCCCCGTTCAGGGCGGCCGAGATCATAGACTCGAGGCGAACTGGCAAAGGATGAAATCCTTGCCAGGCATCAACATTTCGTGCCGGCGGTTTCCTTCCTGGAATAGTGATACCGTTCGCATCCCCGGAAGATTCACTTTTCTGCGGTAATCCAGTGATTCATAGTCTGCCCAACGCAACCCCCAACGAAAATTCACTGTACTCCGGAAGCGCTTCCGCTTTATATTGGTAGGATCAGCAAAGTCACCCGTGGCAGATAGTATGCGGCGTCTGACCGGAAGACTGTCCTTCTCGTCGAGGACGAAGCAACTCCTTCTAAGCCAACAAAAAGAAAAAGGTGGAAACATGATCGAAAACAAGGCATTTCCCCATGTATTTCAGCCACTTAGAGTCGGAAACTTGACTCTAAAAAACCGTCTGGCGTTTGCGCCGATGGTGTGTAATCAATGCAGCCTGGACGGCGAGGTGAACGATGCCATGGTGGACTTCATCCGTCGTCAGGCAGAGACCGGAGTGGCTTATGTCACCATTGGCGACACTCAGGTAGATCCTGAGCGAGGGGGCTGTTTTCTTGCTGAGCTGAATATTACAACAGAACGCTGTCTGCCGGGTATGATTAAGCTGGCTGAGGCGGCCACGTACAGTGGAGCAGTATTATCAGTGGAAATTTCCCATTCAGGCCGGGGGGCCAAAGACCATCTGACAACAAAGCAGCCCATCGCCCCATCTGCTATTCCCTTTTCCGGCTGTTCCACCAATCTTAAGGAAATGGACACGAAAGATCTGGAAGATGTCAAAGCCCGTTTTGCGGATTGCGCCGATAGGTGTAAACGGGCGGGATTTGGTATGGTAATGCTTCACTGCGCCCATAACAACCTATTAGGGCAGTTTCTTTCCCCCTTAAGTAACAAACGGACTGATGAATATGGCGGTAATCCGGAAAACAGGATGCGCTATCCTCTAGAGGTTCTGCGAGCCGTAAGACAACAAGTTGGTCCGGATTTGATCATCGAAGTTCGTGTTTCAGCCTGCGAGGAGGCGGAAGGCGGGTTGGAATTTGAAGAATCTCTTGCCTTTATGAAAGCCGCCCAGCAACAGGCCGACATTATTCATGTATCCCGGGGTATCGTCTATAACCGTTCGGCAGTCTACACTCTTCCGACTTACATGAAACCCAATATGCTCAACATCGAATACGCAGCATTGGCAAAAAAAGAACTGCATGTCCCGGTGGCTGTGGTGGGCAATATTACGTCTTTGGAAGAGGCCGAAGAGATTATTGCCTCCGGAAGAGCCGACATTGTTGCCATGGCACGGACTCATCTTGCAGATTTTGAGGCCGTAAAGAAATCCGCCAGGGGGGAAAGTTCCAAAGTCCGCCCTTGTCTGCGCTGTCACCGCGGTTGTGTCGACAACTCCGCTCTTGGGCAAAGCATTCATTGCACCGTCAACCCTGAACTTGGTTTTGAAAACATGGTGCGAGCCATTCCCTCTCCGGCTACCCTAAAGCGCGTCATGGTGGTAGGGGGAGGGCCTGCAGGCATGATGGCCGCACAAACTCTTTCCCAGATAGGTCATTCGGTCACCCTATACGAACGGACTGACCGGTTGGGTGGCCTACTCATTGATGCGGCTGCACCTGTATTCAAAACTTATTTGCAAAAATACCTGGCGTGGAATGTCCGGACCACCATGGAAAGTGGTGCCAAGATAATCTTCAATACGGAAGTGACCCCGGATATGGTGGAAAAAGAGAATCCCGATGCCGTTATCGTAGCTACCGGTTCAGAGTATTTCTTCCCCAATATTCCGGGGATCGAAGGTCCCAACATAAAAATGCTTTCGAGCGTGGAACGTGGGCAGGCAACTGTCGGCCAAGAAGTCATTATTTGCGGTGGAGGAGTGGGCGGGATAGAATGCGGGCTTTCCCTTGCCATGCAGGGCAAGAAAGTCACTGTCGTAGATTTGCTGCGGACTAATCGTCTTTGCCGGGATATGCCGTTCTTGCCGCGTATCGACCTCCTGGCTCATCTTGCGGAACATAAGGTTGCCTTGCTGGGAGAGCGGAAAATAATCGGCTTCAATGAAAAAGGCGTACTGGTAGAAGGGCCGGGTGAAGAAGAGATCTCTTTGGCAGGTGACACCGTCATCATCGCGCTCGGTGTCAAACCATGTACCTCACTTGCTACGCAGCTTTCAGCGAGGTATTCTCAGGGAGTCCTAGTGGCGGGAGACTGCGCCGGAGGCAAAAATCTGTATGATGCCAATCATATGGCGTTTTTTGCCGCAAAAAGACTATAAAGAGGATGTTCCCGTTTCTGACTATCTCGTGAAGTACGACTCTAATCGGTAATCGCGAGTGGCATAATCCAATCAAGTTGAGAAGGATAGCTGAAGACCCACGCACCAGAATCTTCATCGCGCTATTGATGTTTGGAGTCGAGGACTTGGCGGCTCCGTAAATTGTAACGCTGCGAGGCCTGTGTGCCTGGGGTATAATCTTCAATCGGTTGCCAACGGCGGGCAGCGAGGTGAACTTCCTGAAGTCCGTGATCCGCTCGGTTTTCTCGTTGTAGCAGGCTTGACCTGGTAATCGTGACAGTGACGTCTAAGGCAGAAAACCTTCTTCACGGCTCCGACAGCACGTCCATAACTTACCCCATTGATCCAGTAAAGCAGAGTCCATCCGTGGCTATTCCTTGCCTCGGAGAATCCGCTCCGTACGCTGGACGCGGTGTCCGACCTCACGAAGAAAAAACCGGGGGGTCTTTCGACTCCCCCGGCTCGGACTGCAGACGGTCCATTTAGCGCTGCTTGAATAGGGTGAATTCTTCATTGCAGACCCATGCCGCTTCAGGCTTCGGTTCAATAGGCGCGGGGCAAGTGTACATGGGAGGCATAAATGTGTGTGGCGTGCCCGTATCGAACATCGTGACGACGTTTCCATCCGGAGAGACATGCCCTACGTTGCTGAAGCCTTTCAGCACGAACGACAGCCCTTTCATGGCCCCGGACACCACCTCCGACTTGAAGGCGCCTGGGACATCCTTCAGAGTGAACGTGCCGTCCGATTCGACCGTGTAGGTGACTTGGTACGTAGTTTTCATTTCGCCGGTGCTGGGCCAGGGAATCGTACGAGTCGTGTTGTTGAGAACAACGTTGTACATATCTTCTGAAACTGTTCCGGTGCCGTCCGGCTTTAGCTCCATAACCACTGAATGATTGTTGTTCGACAGCGACCACGCCCCTGAGCCCCACCCTCCGGTAGGCCCGACAGGGGCCTGGGGCACGTTGTAATCGCCGAATCCGCAAACGGCGAATAGGCATGTGCCCGTGCCAGCGCCGACGTATTTTCCCTCCAAGGAGCGAGGCGCCTGGCCGGTGCTTGCGCATGCAGCCAACATAATCGCCGATAGGACCATGACCATAAACGATGCGAGCTTCCCGTTCATTATTAACCTCCTTTTGAATTACTCACTAACCGTGAGCGACATGGCGTGTGAGATGAATAATTTGAAGTCCCCGCCCGGGAACTCGTTGCGATTCCCAAGCCCATCGCCAGCCGCTCTCTAAAAGGCCCTGCCCCGCGGTTGGGCTACGGGAGTGTCGTCTATTGCCTGATCAAAACAAGAGACGTGGAGCAGGACAACTGGGCGCCTGACGGCTTGCCCTGTTCGTCAACGTCGTTGAGAATCACCGGAGCTCCGCAGCTGACATCGATGATCTTGCCGTCCGCAGAGACAACGCCGTCTCGCGGGACCTTGTCGCCATACTTGGTTTGACCGGCATTAGGGCCGCTGACAAATTGTATCTTGTAAGTCTTGGGGACCAGCGTGAAAGTGATGTTGCCTTCATCCGCTACCGCATAGGTGAAAGACCATGAAAGGTTCGCAGATCCCGTGCTGGGGGGCAGCGGCACGGCAGGGCCGGGCAATTCATTCACATGATAAACTCCCGCCGCCGTACCGGTTCCATCAGCGTTGAACGTAAACACCAACCCAAAAGAGCCCGTATCCGCCAACCATAGGCCGGGCGGTCCGCCGGGGGTGAGATTATCCTTGAACCCGGCCGGAGCGATGAGACATTGGCTATTGCCTGTTGCTGCAAAGCGACCCTGTATGACCTGAGGATTCGGCGGGCCCGCCCACGCCGAAGCCACCACTACAAAAACTGCAAGCAAAGCGGCGATTACGGATACAACAACCTGGTTCTTGACATATCTATTCATTGGATTCCTCCTTTTGATTCTTAATGGAGCTGCCTCAATAGGTTTCTGTTGCCCGGACCCCGGAAACAACTGCTGCTCCTCCAAATGCTACGGACCCATAAAATCGCCTCCTTTCGGACCGGCGACAGGCCGGTTTTGACTTTCCTTCTTCGCTTGATGGCATTGTACGGTTGTGATATCCTTTGTGACGGTACGTACCGTCACATTTTTTTCGTTGTTTGCGCTGTCCCATTTTTTTGGAAGAGGCTGAGAAGATGGGCCAAATGAGCGCTCCTCTCCGGATCACGATCGACCTCAATCAGTTCAAACTTCACGTTGAAGCCCAAAACAACGTTGAACTCACGCTTCAGTTCAACTCGCCGTCCCGAAAGTTCTATCTGGGCGTAATCGCTCTCGTCGTAATCGAAATGAAGAAAGCCGGGAAGATTAGGTCGGTCCCCCTTGGGGAGCATCACCGCCTTCTGGCGCTGCTGAACGAAACCATCGGGGGTTCCGCCGGATCGTCAGAAACAGAGACGTTGCTGTCGAGGATTTATAGAAAGTGGCAACATGCCCTGCCCAACCTGGAGGAGGCGCCGCTCTTCACGGTGCTGGGAAGAAGGAAGGGATACGAGGAGGGGCCGGGCAAGTCCTACCGCGTGACGGAAACCGAGAGAGATATATGGGCCAATCTCTTCGAATACAGCGGAAGCCATGAGAACGTCAGGCTGAAGATTGCAATAGACAGGGTCGGAGCCACATTGGATGATATTGTTCTTATCTACGAAGATCGCGTGGACGAAGACGCGTGGAACAAGTTCACCTCAAGTCTTGTACCGGAGAAGGCTGAATCCGAAAAGACCATTTCGACGGACTCTGCCACGGCGGGACCTCTGCCGGGCAGAGAACGGTCAAGCAGCTTGCGCAACTACCGCTGGTTGATCGCGATCGCCGCTGCCGTAGTCGTTCTCATAACGAGCGGCTTGGCTGTAAGAAAGATCTATCCAAGGTTCGAGGTCGCCTCCGTCAAGAACATGGCGTTTCCTTTGCCGGAAAAGCCGTCCATTGCCGTGCTGCCCTTTGCGGACATTAGCGCGGACCCAAAGCAGGAGTTTCTGAGCGATGCGGTGACTGAGGGCGTCGTCACGACGCTGTCCAAGATCCCCGAGCTGTTCGTTATTGCTCAGTATTCTTCATATGCTTACAAAGGAAGGGCGGCGAAGACCAAACAGGTCGCCGAAGAGCTAGGCGTACGGTATGTGTTGAAGGGGAGCGTTCAGAAGTCCGCTGACCAGGCTCGGATCAACGTACAATTGATTGACTCGACTACCGGACGCTATATCTGGTCTGAAAAGTACGATCGGGACATGAGAAATCTTTTCCTGCTCACCGATAAGGTCGCCCGCGATATCGCCATCGCCCTGCAGGTCAAGCTTACAGAAGGCGAGCAGGCCAGGGCTCTGTACATGGACACGAACGACCCGGAGACGTGGGCGCTTGCGACGCAAGCTTGGCACTTGGTGCAGCAAGGGCTTACCAGAGAGATCAACGCGAGGGTTCGAGAGCTGTCCGAACGAGCGGTGAAGCTGGACCCCAGGTGCGGATTCGCATGGTCCCTTCTGGCTTATGCCAACTTCAACGCAGCAAGGATGGGATGGTGCGAATCCGCAACAGCATGCCTCGACACGGCGGTTGAGCTTAACAGGAGGGCTTTGTCGCTCAACAAGAACCTCTTCTGCGCGACGGGCATGTTGGGGCAGATTCAGCTGGCGCGCGGGGAATACGAACTGGCCGTCGAAACGGGGAGGAGGTCAATAGAACTGGGCCCCAGCCAATCGGTCTGCTACCTTATTCTCGGCACGACCTTGCGCTATGCGGGCAATTTCGGGGAATCGATTGCTATGTGCGAAAAGGCTGTCCGCCTTCACCCTCTTTGTCCTTATTTCTATTTCCAGGAGTTGGCGTTGTCGTACCGCATGGCTGGCCGCTACGAAGAGGCGATGGTCTCGTGCAGGCAGGCGTTGAACCGCGCCCGGAAGGACGGGGTGGACCTTTTGGCGCTCCATGTAGGGCTCGCGGACATTTACTCGGAAATGGGCCGAATTGAGGAAGCGCACGCCGAGGTCTCGGAAATCCGCCGGGCCGACCCGGCCTTTTCATTAAGCGGCATTGTAGGTGTTCCGGCCCTTTGCGCGCAAAAGCTGGGAGAGGTCGGAGTCTACAAAGATCGCTCGTATCTTGAAAAGCGTCTTATTTCCCTTCGTCGAGCAGGGCTGGCGTAGGGGATAAGAACCGCTGCAAATCAGTCTGATCTCTGATCAAGGTTGTGTTTTTTGGTCTTTGATGTTATCCGGGTGCTTTTGCGCCCGATCTGTCCGAGGTAAGAGCCTACGGATGCCAACAACGCTTTACTTTTCTTGGGAGTGTCTCGGCCACACAGACCTTCTTAATTAAGGACACAGTGCCGGAGCGCTCGATAGGGCGCTCGCCGGCCTTGCTACGAAGAAGGGTGATTTATGGATTAACGTAAACCTGTGGATTAACACGAACGTCAGACCTTACGGTGGGACTATAGGGGAGGACCCGAAATCCATTTTGAGCACAGTCACGTTTATTGGCGGTAATGCGTTATTCACGGTTTTGGGCCTGATACTCTCCTCGCACGTGGAGACGATGGCAGAGCGCATCGGCTGTTTTTGAGGATTGCGCGGGAGCGAGCCAGCCTACAGGCCGTGCATCGTTGCCAGGAGAAGAAGGCACTTCATATTTGCAAAATGACACATAACTTTTGATAGGGACAATTAGTTTGAAACCAATAGAGACTGTCTACGGGTGCTGAACAATGGAACTCCAGTTTTTCCTATTCGGCAAAGAATGGGTAAAGTAACACAACCCTCAGCCGAGTGATCCTAAAACCGGTAGTACCACCAGATGTCGAACGCCTCGTCTTTGATCTTGTTGCGGATATACTCTTTTTCCCTCTCCACGTATTCCCTTGCCTGGGCCGCTATCTGCTTGGGATAGTGTCCCAGGAGGTACTCCTCCTCGACCATGACGATGCCTGCGTTCCTGAGCCGCGCCCTGAGGTGCCCGGCATTGTCCGATCTCATTGCGATGAAATGGGGATAGTAGTAAAGGGGGATGAAGGGGAACGTGGTGTGGGCGAGGCCCTCGCGGGTCCGGTACATGATTGTGAGGCGCTCCACGTACCCGAGGCTCCCATCCTTGTCGATGAGGCCTTCTGTCTCCTGGGCCGTGAAGCCCTCTGCCTCCATGAGCCCGAGGAAGGTGGCCCGGTGGACGAGGCAGGCGTACTGGGCGCTGTTGAGGATGCCCCGAAAGAGGAGCCTTCTTTTTGCTGCCCTGTCCACCTGCGCGTAAAAGTGGATGATCCCCTCCACCCTTCTCGCATTCTCCTCTCCCTCGACGATCTTGATAAGGCCGTTCTGCTCCTCGATGATGCCCTGCCCACGGAGGGCGGCGATGGCCTTTTCCGTGTAAGCCCTGTCAGGGAGGCTCTCCACGACGGACGCGAGCCTGTCTCCCCCTGCCTTGTCGAGAAGCAGCCGGAGAATACTGGGGATCGCAGGGGCATCGAGGAAAAGGTCGAGGCTGGCCACAGGTTGACTTAGCTCCCCTGCTCATCTATATTATGGGGGTATCGATTGCCCATTTTACCTTGGTGAATAGCTATGCCTATCAATCTCACTGCCGCGCAAAACAGGGAGCTTCTCGAGCGCTACGAGTCCCTTCCCGTCTCCTACCTACTAAGATACTCTATCCTCAAGAGGATTGAAAGGGGAGAGGAGATACTCCCGGAGATCCAGGGAAGGGAGCAGGTGAAGGAAGACGTGATCAGGGCTCTCCTGTCGGGCTCCCAGCCTTTTCTCGTGTCAGAGGAGGGTACGGGCAAGACGCGCCTCGCCCGGTCTGTGGCGAGGCTCCTCGGGCCCGTGCCGAGGCTGAAGGGCTGTCCCTACAATGACGACCCCAAGTGGCCTCGGGTGAGGATGTGCCCCCGGTGCAGCGAGAGCGCTGATGCGGCTGCTGAGTTCGGCATCGAATGGATAAGCGGCGAGGAGCGCTTCTCCAGGATACAGGGCAACGAGTACACGAACGAGGCGAAGCTCCTGGGGCTCAAGGACATTCAGGCCATAGCCAAGGGCATGAGCCCGAAAGACCCGCTCTCCTTTGCGGGGACAGGGGTCTTCAGGGCGAACAGGGGCATCCTTTTTATCGACGAGCTGCCGGCCATACGGACGAAGGTGCAGGTGCTCCTCCACCCCATCATCGAGGAGAAGAAGGCCATTCTCGAAGAGTACAACTGGGAGTACCCCCTCGACCTCCTCGTGGTCTCCACGGGAAACCCCGAGGGCTTCTCCCACGTGAACGAGGTGCCGCGGCCGCTCCTCGACAGGCTGGAGACCATCTACATGGACCTCCCTGACGAGGACGTGGAGTTCGCTATCATGGTGATGGAGCGGTTCGGGGGCAGTGACGGGTCGAGGTATGAGGAAACGGTGCCGGGCGACTTCCCCACCATGGATGACGTGAAACGGCGGGTGCTGGCGCCCTGGTGGATACTCTCCCTCATCAACAAGTCGGCCAGGCAGAGCAGGGTGTGCCGCTGGCTCGATAAGAAGGCGAGCATCAGGGGCACGACGAGGGCCATAGATCATGCGTACTCGTCCACGGAGATGGCGCGCCGGAGGGTGACGCGCCTCCAGGACGTGACTGCCGGATTGAAGCTGGCCCTGCGCGGGCGCGTCCAGCTGCGCCAGGACCTCATAGACTACGAGAATCCCAGGGACACGATCCGCAGGGTTGACGAGCTGTCCGAGGACCTCGTGAGAAACGCCCTCATCGACCTGGGCAATGAGATCGCCCGCGATTGGGACAGGGCGGACATAGAGAAGGAAGTGAGGGCAATGACCTCCCTCGGGATGGAGGGCTGGCCCGCCTTCCTCAAAGGGTCGGCAGTGCTCGCAGGCAGGCTCGAAGAGATCGAGCGCATGGGCGCATCCAAGCCAAAAGGGGGGATCGCGGCCTTTGACGGGGACGACGTGCTCTCCGCATGTGAGCGGGACCCCAAGGTGAAGGAGGAGTACCTCATGTCGGCCGCCGAGTTCATCGTGAACACCTGCCTGGGTAAGAACTGGATTTCAGCGCACGAGGCAAACGGCGCCTATGTCCCCAGGGAGGTTTCATGGTCCCAGAAGACGAACTGGCGATAGGCGGCATCTGCCAGAGGTGCATGGCGTGCGGGAAAGAGGGGGACGACGACGCCACCCTCTACCAGCTCGCGCACATGGACGACCGGACTATCCCCAACCTCGTAAACGAAAGCAGGTACAGCATGAGGAGCCTCTACGAGAAGGCGTGGTCGTGCGCGATGCAGCGCCTCGAAGGCGAGCGGGGGAAGATGCAGGCAGCGAGGGACGAGCTCAGGGGCCTTAAGGAGAGCTTCTCCTACAAGGTGCTCGAGGAGCTTGCCGCCGGGGCAGACCTCGAGCGGCTCCTCGAGGAGTACCTCTCGGACGATTACCGGAAGCGCCTCGAAGAAGAGCTGACCATGATGGACCGCATGCAGGAGGGCATAGAGCCGGAGGACATCAGGAGTAGCCTCAAGGAGTACGTTGACCAGGACCTCGTGGAGATCGACAGGGACGGCGTGAAGATCACGCCCAAAGGGTCGGCCAAGCTCGCCAGGTATGTGCTCAGGCGCCTCTGCGAGAACCTGAGCGCTGCGAGCGCAGGGGTCAACGCAACGAAGGAAGAAGGCTTCGGCATGAGCGAGGGCTTCGTGAACAGGCGCCACGAGTATGGGGACGAGTTCCACAGGATCGACACGGAGGCGACCCTCCTGTCTGCTCTAGCCAGGGGGAGGAAAGGGAGAGACCGGATAGAGTTCGGGGAGGAAGACCTGTGGGTGCGCGAGACCGTGGTTGATACGAAGCTCTGCGTGGGCCTCATCGTGGACGAGAGCGGGAGCATGAGCGGCGACAAGATGCACGCGGCCGCGGATATCTCGCTCGCCCTATCGGAGCTTGTGAGGAGGAACACGCGCGACAAGCTGAGGCTCTTCCTCTTCTCGAACCAGGTGCGGGAGATGACCTGCTGGGACATGCTCAACGTGACCTTTGCCGGGGGAACGACGGACATCAGGGCGGCCCTCAGGCGGTTCAGGACTGCGGTTCAGGGAGAGCGGGCGGACAAGCAGGTCTATCTCGTCACCGATACGGAGCCGAACAGCGAGGACGGCAGGTACCTCGGCTTCGAGAGGGCCTGCCTCGGCGTGCTCCAGGAGGCCATCATCTACCAGAGGGAGGGCATCACCCTCAACATTATCATGCTCGACAACACGCCCCATTTGAGGGACTTCGCATCGGTCCTCGCGCGGCGCAACCTGGGCAGGGTCTTTTTCGCAGAGCCCAAGGAGCTCGGGAAAGTCGTGATGGAAGACTACCTCCGGACGCAGAAGAGGCGGAAAATCAAGAAAGTGGTGTAGGAGGGAAGGGGCCTGTCGGGCGAAACGATTCCCGGGTGCGCGGCCTCCTATGCTTTCAGCTGGTAAAAGACCGACCGCACATGCCTCTGGGGCTCGAACTGCGGGGCGATGCCGGTGAGTGATTCCGTGGAGCCGATGATGAGGTAGCCGTCCGCCTCCAGGCTGCCCTGGAGCTTCTTGAAGAGCCTGATCCTGTCCTCTTCCGTGAAGTAGATCGCCACATTCCTGCAGAAAACAATATCGAACTTGCCTATGCCGTTGAAGTCTTCCATGAGGTTGAGCTTCCTGAAGGTTGCCATGGCCCGCACCTCATC
>CAYZAF010000161.1:0-2369 GCA_964476435.1 uncultured Syntrophaceae bacterium | reverse complement strand
GCCGAGGCCAAACGGCGTGTTTCCCGGTCCGGAGACTCGCGATATGGCCCGAGACCGGACAGATTGAGCTTCTTTCCCCCGAAATCTATTTCCGCCGAGGCGAGTAGCTTCATGTACTCCGTGGAAAGACGGTTTTCCTCGGAAAGATCTTCCATGATCTCCGGCTTGAAAGTCTTCTGGGCCGCTTCGGCGAGAGCAAAGAGGCGTCTTCCGAAGCGATCTTCCAAATGGGGCCTGAAACGAGAGGTGGTAAGGGCGCAGTAGTATTCGTCGATGAGCGCTTGGTAGCGGGGGGAGTTCATGTCGAAGAACGAGGATTCCCCGTCATAAAAAGCGTCCCTGGTGTCGATGGTCTGCCGTATCCGGGCAAGACTCATCGCAGTATCGACATCCTCCCGGATGAGGTTGATGTCATCGATAACGCCGGCTTGTTCGTTAACGCTATCGGAATTGATGAGAACACCTATCTTCTGACGGAAATCGGATTCCAGCTTATCGAAATCCGGCCTTTGATACACCATGTCGGAAAACTGCATAAACCCTCCCCAAATTCCCGCACAATATAAGGCGTAAGAAGGAGAAATGCAAACAAATGATAATGGGCAAGAGCGCTTAAGAACATCCCCCGCATGACCGAGAAGAATAACATCGCTACCTCGACCCCTGGCAAATCCTCGGTCCTTGGGTTAAGCCCCTTCAAGAGAGTGTTGGTGGAGGCGCCATGAATTTCGCGAGGCCGGATAGGGAAGGAGAGTCGAGGACAGAAGAAGGGTCTTTTCAGGCCCTTCTATTTAGTGGCGTCCGGGCAAAGACCAAACCTTTGCGGGAAGGAAGCGTATGCCCCAGCGTAGCGGTATGATCTTATCGCAGCTGAACAAGAAGGTCCTTCGCCGCATCGTGAACCTGTTTCTGGAACACACAGGTATTGAGGTGAACGACGGCACCTTCCGATATACGGCAAAGGACATTAAGAGGCAACTCGGTTTCGGTGGAGACTTCAGTTATGGTTTCGGCCATTTCTTCAAGCTGGTCTTTGTCCGGTTCGGCACGAAAAGGAGCGACAAAGGCACGGGTGGGTACGACATTCTCTTTCATCTCGCCGTCGAGCTGGATAATATGAGCAATACAAAGAAGGACGACAAACTCTACAGAGTGAGAAGGAGAATAGCGGATGAAGCTGAAGGCAAGCTGGAGGAATACCTGAAAGAGAATGGTCTGGCCATGGAACTGCCGTCAGAGAGACCCGATATATCTGGAGAGGGCTCTCGTAAACCTCGTCAATGATGCCGTCGAGGCATCGCAGAGAGGCCGGAGGGTAGCGTCTCGATGGTAGAGGTGAAGCAGACTGACCCGAGGACCCTGCCGCTCTAAAACTTAGGGAGCTTCGGGATGCCCAGCGAGGGAAGCTTGCTCCTGAGGCCCCCCGACTGTCCTGCGCTCTCCTGACCCTGTCCCTGGCCAGCCTCGCCCTGTTGGGCTTCGGAAGGGCTTTCCTTAGGGCCGCCTCCGGCGCTCATGTCGGGTAGATTCATGCCTGCCTTCTGAAAGCCCGCCGGGACTTCGAAGAGGGAATCGGGCTGAGCCCCCATCTTGATGTTCCTGTACTCCACCGTCCACGAGCCGTCGATGGCCGCCATCTTCACGGGAAAATTGATATCCGTGGCCATCCACTGGTACATCTTCTGGCTGGTCTCCCTGTCCTTGTACGTCACCTCGTACTTCTGCGCATGGTGGCCGTCGATCGTCTCCGATCCCAGGAGCTTCCTTGACACCTCGCCCTGGACCTTCTCGCTGGTCCGGGGCTGTTTTGAGGGGTCGAGGGGCATCTCCATGTAGGTCTTCTGCTCGGGCATCACCATCCACATCACATTCTTGTCGGGCCTCACAATGCTGTACCCAGGCTGCTGAGGGGATTCCATGCGCACCTTTGCCCCCTGTATGCAAATCTTCGACGTATGTTTCTGATTGTTGGCGGTGGATACCACGTCCGACGACAGATCGATGGCGAAGGCATGGATTGCGAGGAAGAGAAAAAGAAAGATCCCGGCAGCAGAAAAAGCTAGCTTTCTCATGGCGAGGCTCCTTGAGGTATCGGATGGCTCCAGTAACTATATGTCCCTATTATACATGAAAGCCAAAATAGGGCCAAGGAGAAACGCCCTGCCCCTTTGGCGCCTCGACTTCTTGCTGTACTCGATAATGTTCAAGTTTCTCTTGAATCCGCCGGATGGCAGTGGTAATCAGTAGATGGACGGGAATGTTCGACAGGGAGTTCGATGAGGGAGGCGAAATCGTGGATCTTCAGCGCTGGCAAGGCTCGGGTTTCGGCGGCCAGACGGCTCTGGTTACAGGTGCCTCAAGGGGCATAG
>CAYZAF010000160.1:0-3355 GCA_964476435.1 uncultured Syntrophaceae bacterium | reverse complement strand
ATACACTCACACTGGTGTATGGTACCGACTTATGCTGGGTGAAGGGGAAAGGGGGAGAGGGATGAGGTTTAGATTTCCTTTCTTAGCAACCGCGACCTTCTCAATGTTTCTGGCCATGGCAGGTACAGCCGTGGCGTGCTGCTAGGGCAAGAAGGGGGGAGCAATCCACCTTTCGGTCTCTTTTCCCGTCATTTTTCGAAGACGCGGCTTTCGCCGCCATCTCGATCCGTTGAGATCGTTCCGGAAATCCCAAGGAAATGCTTGCCTATTCTTCTGTGAGATGGTATGGTGCTTTTACGCTTCCGGCATGGCAGGCGGCGAGAAACGCTCAGGTGGTGCGCGATGAGAAGAAGCATCCTTTTTTTCCCTTTCTGTGCGGCCCTTTTGACATCTGGGCTCTTGTGGACCACGTTGTTTGCCTTCAAGCAGGAGGATCTGGACAAACTCGCGAATACAAAGCAGTGCGCCTTTTGCGATCTCCGCAAGGCCGAGTTGCCGGAGGCGAACCTCTCCGGGGCGAGGCTCTCCGGCGCGATCCTCTCCGGCGCTAACCTCTCCCGGGCCAATCTGTCGGGGGCTAACCTCAGGAATGCGATGCTCTCTCAAACCCAGCTCTCCGGGACCATCCTCTCGGGGGCTGACCTCTCCCGGGCCAATCTGCAGGGGATACAGGCAGCGAGCGCCGATTTCTCCGGGGCTAAATTGATCGGCGCCGACCTCGTGAGAGCCAACCTTGCGAACGCCAACCTCTCGGACGCCGACCTCTCCCGGGCCGATTTGTCCGGCGCCGACCTCCGCCAAGCAAACCTCAAAGGCACCAACCTCTCAGAGGCGCGGTGGACAGATGGCGTGAAATGCTTGGAGGGATCGAGCGGGGAGTGCGATAAAGAGGTGCCAAAGGCCCCGGGCCAATTCTAAGAGCGCGGCGCATCCAGGGTCATGGAAGTCGGGCCGTTTTATAGCTTTGTTCTGCTTGCACGTCTGCTTTCTGGCAACCTTCTAGGTGAGGCTTGGCGAACAGTATTCCCGCTGGTCGGGAAATACTCCTGGAGGGTGCGGATCTGATATTCATGGGAAAGAAGTAAAGAGCCAACCATATTCTCCTCAACCAAAATGACCTGCCTTCACGATGAGCCAGATTCGCGGCGGAGCATGTTCCGTTTCAGGGGTCGAATTACGGGCGCCTTGATCTTCACTGGGAGAATGAGTTACAAGAATTATCATGCGAATTGGATATTTCATCAGGAATATTGGCATTTCCGGAGGAGTGAAAGTCTTTCTCCAGCATGTGCAAATGTTGAAGGATCTCCGTTGTGAGGTGGTCCTTATTACGCGACGAATTGTCGACGACTGGATTAACGTGCCTCACGATACTGTAGTACTGAAAAGGGACGATTTAGCCGACATACCGGAGTGCGGCCTCTACGTTGCAACTTTCGCAAGTGATGTCAGACGCCTTTTCAGGACTGCGAAAGTAAGAACGGCACACCTTTGCCAGGGCTACGAGCCGGACGAGTACTGGGCAAGGATAAAAGGCGAGTCAGTACCAGAAAAGTATGCGACAGGAAAACACGTGGTGGGACGGCTCAAGAAATACAGAAACAGCCTCCACTTCAAAAGGAAGATTCGCGAGTTCGACGCGACGTATCGCTTGCCGACCATTAAAATCGCAGTGTCGAGAAATCTAGCCCTTCTTATTGAGAAGAGATACCAGCAAAAATGCTTTCTCGTACAGAATGGCATAGATCATAACGTGTTCTATCCCAACAGAATGCGGGCATGGGGAGGTGCCGATCGGCAGGCTCCCGTGAAAGTCCTCTCAATAGGAAGTATGAGCGTAGGCGCCAAGGGCATTCCGGACACGCTCGAAGCAATCCGCATCATGAAACAGCGGCGGGCCATTAATTTTACCAGAGTCTCTCCGGGCCCCCCTTCGCAAAAAGAGATGGCTTCCGGAATCATAGACCGTTTTCTTACAGGTCTGAGTGAAGAAGAGATGGCTCTGCTCTATCGGGATACGGATATATTTATCTCTGCTTCACTGGAGGCAGAGGGGTTCGGGTTGCCCGCCATCGAGGCGCTCGCCTCGGGTGTCCCTTCGATTCTCACTGAGATTTCGGCTCACGAGAGCTTTAGTGTCAGCAGAGACTTCGCATGGTTTGTGCCAACTCATGCTCCGGACAAGATCGCTATTGGTATCGAAACCTTTGTTGAGAATCCGGCCCTCCGGGAGCGATGCATAGAGAAAGGCATTGAAGTTGCTGGGACTTTTACGTTAGATCGCATGAAGGAAGACTTGGCGAGGTTTATAAACGAAGTCTGCGCTGTGTGAGCAGCGGAAACGAAAAAAGCCACTAGACCAAGCAATTTGCGTGTGTCCGGGCCTTTCGCTCTGTGATTAGTGAGTGGAGGGCGGGATAGGTGCTTTAAGCTCTTTCGATAGAGGTGCCCCCTGGCAAGCAAAGAGCACTGGTTGGGAAGGACGGAGAGGCGAAGCCTTTTTCTCAGGCGGCTCAGGAGATTCATCGGCTTCCTCCCCCGTATCCTCACCTTCCGGATGCGAAGGGTCAAGGGATATCTGTTCCGGTCGAGCCTCATCAAGGCATACCTCTCTTCGGCAGGGGTGGCGAAGCTCCAGTTGGGCGCCGCGGGCAACGTAATGGCGGGCTGGCTTAACACGAGCCTCAGGCCCCGGTCTTCGAAGATCGTCTTTCTCGATGTAACGGAGCGTTTTCCATTCGACGACCGCATCTTCGATTACGTCCTGAGCGAGCACCTGATAGAGCACCTTCCGTACAACGATGGGAGATTCATGCTCGCCGAATGCTTCAGGGTCTTGAAGCCGGGAGGGAAGGTCAGACTGTCCACCCCTGACCTTGCGATGGTCGCGGGATTGGTGTCGCCGGGGGGTGAAAAGGGCGCTTCCTATGTGAAGTGGATAGCATCGACGTTCCCCGGGGACGTGCCTGTAGACAGCGCCGCAATGGTGGTCAACAACCTCTTCTACAACTGGGGCCATCGTTTCCTCTATGATTTTGCCGCCTTGAAGGCTGCCCTTGAGGAGATCGGCTTTGCCGGGGTCAAGGTCTGCGAGGTCGGGGTAAGCGGCGATCCGGAGCTCCACGGCGTCGAGCTGCACCTGGGCAAGAGCGACCTAGACGAAGAGATGAGCCGCTTCGAAGCCCTGGTGGTTGAGGCGACGCGGCCCGTAGTCTAGTGATCCATAAGGGAGCATTTTCGGATGGCCGAGCACGTGATCGATTGACAGCGCTGCTGCCAGCTCTTTTGAGGGATGGCGGTTTAATCAGGAATGTGGTTAGACTATACATAGAGCAAGATTAAAGGAGGCCATATG
>CAYZAF010000159.1:0-5456 GCA_964476435.1 uncultured Syntrophaceae bacterium | reverse complement strand
CTTTTTTTGCCCTAAAGTTCTTCGTATCTTTCTTCGTATGCACTTTTGCGCCTAACACCCTTCCCGTGATTGGGTCGGTAAACAGCCTGTGCGCTCGGTGCAGGAGCAGAATTTCTATATTCTTTAATTCCTTGGCCCTGGCTTCAATTTTTTGCATTGCGGGGGCGCCCTGGTAGAGGTGTAGTCTGGCGAGTCTAAAGCCAGGGGGCTTTAGGAAATCATTGCGCCACGGGAGTATCCCTAGTGAGGTGAGCCAATTATAGGTATCGACCTGATTATCCGCATACACCCGCCAGAGTTCAGGGACACCGCCCGCAGCAACCCCATCCTTGTAGAGGAGATCGGGGGAATCCTTGATCCCGTTTTTCTTTTCCCAATCAGTCCCTGCGAAGGATGCACCCGCAAAGATGAGACTTCCGCTGCCACCGGTGATCGTAGTAAGCTCCAGAATCGTCACCTTGGCGCCCGATTCCGCCGCTGTGATTGCGCAAGGAAGTCCTGCTGTTCCCGCCCCGATTATCAGTACCTCGGTATCATGATCCCATTTGTCCGGCACGCTTGCTGCTGCCATCTCGATCTCCTCCTTTGTTTTTCAAAACCCTGATTTAAATCGCTCCCTTTTCTGGCTTTCTGTGAAATGTATACTTCTCTACATCGTCAGTAAGCTCCGTATAGAGTTAAGAGGGGGGCGTTGCTGCCCCCCATCCGGCGAAGGGCGGCCCCTTGTCCAGAAGGTCGGGGACGAAGGCACCCATGTTCAACACCTAATAGTATCCAGTCCGAAGCAAGACCTATGCCTTAGCTGCAAGTTGCCGCAGTGATTGTTGTTAACGGGATCGGAAGACGTTTCAGCAGTCACGAGCCCGATCTGATATCCACTCAGATGGGCGAAATATCGTCCTTTCGTCGCCCGGCGTGCTCTCGCTGATGTCGAAAATGCTTTTGCTAATCTTCGCCCGCCTCATCGGTTAGCAGGACGTGATGCGAGAGGGCCATGAGGGGCAAGGTTCCCTCATGGCCGAATTCGTCTGTTTCATTGGCGAAATTCTTTCAGAGCTGCAAAGGAAGAATGCGAGAGAGTCGTTGCCGACTTTTCTCGATGTTCTTCGTCCCGCAACTGACCGACATCGTCCCAAGCTTCTGGTAGATCGGAATCGGACTCGTTACTCGCCCTTTGGCATAACCCATCTCACATGCTGAATTTTGCCCTCCATGAACCTGATGACCTGCACCGGCCTGTACACCGCGCAATCACGCCCGTAGAACTTCTTTCCTCCGACCTTGCCCGGGCCGTAAATGGTTTTGAAATCCTTCGTTATGGGGAAGCGGTCCCGCACGACCGTCGGGTCAAGGCTTTGGGCGTGCTCAATGGTTTGAGCGACGAGCCAGATAGCCTCAATCCCATTGAAGTGGTCCATGGGCGAATCGGTATTGTACTTCTCCTTCACCATCCGGGCAAATTCCTTCATCTCGGGTGTCATCGTCGCGGGATTGTGCGTATCATAGTTGACGCCGATATAATCCGTTGCGAAGGCGCCGGCGATATCCCGTACTGGATACGGGTCGTTGTTGCAATTAGGGCACATGAAGACCCCCTTGTAACCCAACTCGCGACCTTGCTTCAGCATCGACCCCGCCCACGGGGGAATGGTGGCATGCACCATAACGACATCAGGCTTGGCAGCAAGCACCTTCGTCCACAACGGGTAGAAATCGACGGCGCCAAACTGGTGCATCTCCTGGGCAACAACCGTCAGGCCGTGGGCGGCAGCCAGTTTCTTGTGGTTCTCTAACTCCTCGATGGCACCGGGGTCTACCGGGCATATGAAAGCTATCCTCTTCGCCTTCGGATAAAACTCACTCAAGGCGTCGTATGCCGCAAATGCGCCTTGAGTGGAGGGGAAGGTGCCGAACGTATACGTGTCCTTGGCATTCAATTCGGTCGATATGCCGAGAGCGATCTGAAGCATCCGGAATACCTTGTTCTCCTCGACTACCTTGGAGTACGCGCCAACGAAAGGAGGCGGAGGCATAGCGCCGATCAGGAATTTCACCTTGTCGCTGTATACCAGTTTGTTGGCCGCAGCGACAGTGCCTTCGATAGTTCCCATGGCGTCCCCTTCTACAAGCTTGAGGACATACTTCTCCCCTTTGATGGTAACGCCGCCCTTTTCATTGATCCAATCCGCGCCCAGACTGGCTCCTTGGCTGATGCGGCTATAGGCCTCCGACGCCGGGCCTGACAGGCCCGCCACAATGCCCACGACGATCTCTTTGGGGGCCGCTTGCCCGACCGATGCTCCAAAGAACATAACAAACAGGAAGAATGTCGTTACCAGTAGAACACAACTCACTCGTCCGATTCCTTTCATCTTCTCCTACCTCCCTTTTTTTAGCCCCCGACCAGCCGGCCACTTGCACCGGCGGTCCCGTGGGTTCACTGCCGGCACCCATCAGAGGGCGCGGTACTGCACCTCGTAAGTCGATCCGTTCCCCTACCAACGGACCGTGCGAAACCTCATGCTAGATTCCCAGGAATGCGCTCTGTACCATCTGGTTATCCATCAATTCCTGAAGGTTCCCCTCTAGCACGATTTTACCTACTTCCAATACGTAACCCCGTTCGGTCACCTTTGTGACAAGACCCGCGTTTTGCTCGACGAGAAGAACTCCGATTCCACTCCGGTGGATCTCGCCTATGACTCTGGCTATCTCCTCCACCAACAAGGGAGACAGCCCGAGGGAAGGCTCGTCGAGGAGAAGCAGCTTCGGTTTGGCCATCAGGGCGCGCCCTATTGCAAGCATCTGCTGCTCACCGCCGCTTAAGGTTCCCGCGTGTTGGTTCCGTCTTCCCCCTAGCACCGGGAAACTTTCAAATACTCTGTCTAAGTCCCTGGCTACGCCCTGCTTGTCTTTTCTCAGGAAAGCCCCGAGCTTGAGGTTGACGAGGACGCTCAGGTAGGGGAAGAGGCTCTTGCCTTCGGGGACCTGAGCAATGCCGCGGCCAACGATCTCGTGGGTTTGCTTCCCATCTATCCTTTCATCCTGGAACCATATCTCCCCTCCTGATATGGGTGTCAGTCCCGATATTGCTTTCATGATGGTGCTCTTGCCCGCGCCGTTGGCGCCAATAATGCTTACCACCGTGCCGCCCGAGACCTGTAGGCTGACACCCCTCACTGCTTCGGCTGTGCCATAATGGACAGTGACATTTTTCAGCTCAAGCTGCATGATCGCCCACCCCAAGATAGGCCTGTATGACGTCTCTGTTGTCCCTTACCTCTTTCGGCGATCCTTCGGCAATCTTTTGACCGAAGTTGAGTACGACAATTCTCTGACAGAAGCCCATGGCTGCTTTCATATTGTGCTCTATGAGCAGGATGGTCGTCCCTGCGGACCATATTTTCTTGATAAGCTCCATCGCTACAACCACTTCGCCGGCATTCATGCCCGATAAGGGTTCGTCGAGCAAGAGCAATTTGGGATGAGCTGCAAGGGCGATCGCGATGCCGAGTATCCTCTTATGACCGTGGGGCAGGCTGGGCGCAGGGAGGTCCTTCATCTGTCCCATGCCCACAAATTCCAGGATCCGGTGAGCCTGATCCAGAACATCCTTCTCCTTCCTCCGGCTGCTCACCGTGTGGAGGGCAGCTTCCCAGAAACCGATTCGTGGTTTCAGATAGCATGCTGCCACAAGATTCTGGAGTACGGTGAAACCGGGGAATATGCTTGTTGCCTGAAAGGTCCTCACAATGCCCATCGTCGCAATAGTGTGAGGCGTCTGGCCAACCAGGTTCTTCCCCTCAAATAGGACCGTTCCGTTCGTTGCTCGAAGGAACCCGGTGATCAGGTTGAACGTGGTTGTCTTCCCTGCACCGTTTGGGCCGATGAGCCCTACCGCCTCGCCCTCTCTCACGGCAAAGTCGAGGCGGCTCACGGCCGACAACCCACCGAAATATTTGGTAAGTCCCCTTATCTCGAGCATGGCTCTAACGCCCCCCGAGCAATGTCATCAGTCGGCGGGGCAGCGTCACAAGACCCCGGGGCAAGAAAAACATCACGAGAATCACGACCCCCCCGAAGATGTACGGTTGATATTCTTTCAGCGGACGCGCCACTTCCGGAAGAAGGCTTAGGATAATTGCGCCGATTATGGGACCGGAAAACTTTTGAGAGCCCCCCACTATCATGTATATCAGGACATACATGGCATAGGCAAAGCCGAAAGCGGACGGTGTGATGATCGAGTTGTACTGGCAGTAGAGACCTCCGGCAAGTCCCGCGAAGAAAGAGCCTATGCAGAACCCGAGGACCTTCGAGGAAGCGGTGTCTACGCCGATGCTCTCCGCCAGGAAATCCGATTCCCTCACGCTGAACCAGGTCAGCCCGATACGGGAACGTTCAAGGGCATAGAGTGCTATCAAGGTAAAGAGCACCAGGATCAGGGTGAGGTAGTAGAAACTCACTTTGGACGCGAAAGCGATGCTGAAGAGGCCGTGGATAGCTATCGTATCCGGGCCGGGGATATTCGAAATGCCCATGGTGCCACCGGTGAGCGATTGCCATTGCTCCGCGATAAGCCTGATGACTTCAGCCAAGAAGACTGTCACCAAAGAAAAGTAAATGCCTTTGAGCCTCACGAAGGGATATCCCACCAGAAGCGCGAGCAGGGCGCCTGCTGCCGCACCTGCGCCAAGGGCAAGCCAGGTCGAAACGCCAAGCTTGGTGACGAGCAATGCAGTCGTATAGGCACCGAAAGTCATCATGCCCCCATGCCCCAAGGACAACTGTCCTGAATTGAATATGAGGCGGAGACTGCTCGAGAGGATAACGGCAATCCCCATCATGATGAGGACATGGAGCTGGTAGGGTCCGGTCACCACGAGGGGCAGCAAGAAGAGGGCCACTATCAGCGCACACGTCAATGCTGTTCTCTTCTTATCCATTAGCCTGGCCGCCCCATAATGCCCTGAGGTCTGAACACCAGGATGAGAATGATGCAAATGAAGCCGATAAGGCTCCCCATCTGAGGGTTCAATAGCGGCGGAACAATGCCATCGATAAGCCCGAGGACAAGGCCGCCTATCACCACGCCGGTAAGGCTACCCATGCCTCCCAGTATTATCACTGCGATCCCCTTCATGAGGGCGAAGCTCCCCATGGTGGGGCTGAGATTAAAAATTGCCCCCATAAGCCCGCCGGCGACGCCCGCCAGAGCGCACCCGATGAACATCGCCGTGGAGGAAACACGGTCCGCGCTTATCCCCTGCAAGGCAGCTCCCCGGATATCCTGGGAGAGGGCGAGCATTGCGAGTCCCATTTTCGTCCGGTGAAGCAAGAGAAACAGCCCTCCCACGAAGACTGCGCTGATGGCGATCACAAGAAGCCTCTCCCACGACACAGCCGCGCCGGCCACTGTCACCACACCCCGAAAAGGCGTCGTCACTACCTTGATT
>CAYZAF010000158.1:0-18631 GCA_964476435.1 uncultured Syntrophaceae bacterium | reverse complement strand
ATCGGCTCGTTATTCATGGTCCCTCCTTATTCCCCAAAAAGAGCGATGGATCGGGTCCTAGTGCCCCGTCTCTGCGGCCGGTGCCTGCTGCGGCCCCTTGCCCATCGGTTCCCCGTGGTGGTGGTAGCGCCAGAAACCCTTGCCCATGCCTCCGCGATGATGCCAGCAATGGTGACGATGGATACGGTCGAGCATCCTGATCTGGTCAGGGGTGAGGATCTTTCTCCACTCCACCTTCATCTCGGCTTTCTTGTCCATGAGCTTGAGCTTAAGGCCGTTCAGCTCCTTCTCCTTGGCGAGGAGGGTTGCCCCATCCGTCTTGGGATCGGTGAAGAGCTTCCGCACCTCGATCCTCTTCATCTTGATGTCATACCTGAGGTCGTGGGTATCTGCCCAGAAGATCTTCCTCAGCTCCCTCATCTTCCCTATCTGTTCCTGGGTGAGGTTAAGCCGGGGACCGAATGGGTGATGCTTCTCAAAGCCGGGCTTGCCGATATCTGGTGGTGCGGCGAATGCCGCAGTCGTGAAGCCGACGAAGAGAAGAGCGACGAGAATGGCATAGATCTTTTTCATGTTGCGCCTCCGTATAGGTTCATTTTTGAGACATACCCAATATAACGAGCCATTGTGGCAGAATTATGGAAGAAATGAGGAAATTTGGCCTGGAGGTGTTTTGGCCTGTTGTGACCCCTTCCCTCCGATTCCTTCATCGGTACGGGGCACATCTTCGTGCCGGTCGAGAACGAGCAAGTAATGCATGTATACGAAATGCACCACGTCATGGCGCACTTTCCATTGGTTATCAGTGACCTTATTTAATGATGGGCATAGTCACTGATACAGGAAGGCGTCCTCTCCTCGATTTGCGGACTAATTTGCAAGAGTACACCCGACGGCGTTGGCCTTGATGCGGCAGGCAGGCAAGCCCGCCATCATCCCCTGAGCCGGAAAGACTGGGGCACCTCCTCAGATAACCTTCGCTCCCTGCCGGTGTTATCGCAGAACGGCATGCTGAGATCCTTCCAGAACTGCGAGCGGCCCTTCAAGCAGCCGACCCTGCCGGCGCCAGTTCCACCCCTATTCTCCCCCTGATGAGAGGCCTCAAGGCAAAAAAGGCGAGGGCCGCGGACACGAAACAGCAAACCGATGCGATATAGAAAGGCACATCGAAGGAGCCCGCGAAAAGGGCTGCCAGGAGGGCCGCTCCGTAACCTGCCAGGATCGAGGCAAGGCCTTTAGCCGAGTAGACCATCCCGTAGTTAACAGAAGCGTTCTTGGGCCCAAATATATCGCCGGTGACGGCTGAGAAAAGAGAATATATCTCCCCCCAGAAGAGGAAAACGAGCGTGAAGACGAGTACAAAGGCCACAGGGCTGCCCACAATCCTCGTGACGAGATAGATGATGATCGCCTCCACGAAGAACGCGAGGGCCATCGTGTAATCCCTGCCCATCCTGTCCGACGCCCAGCCCCACAGGATCCGAGAGAAGGCGTTGGCGGCCGAGGTGAGCGTCGCTGCGAGGGGGATGATGGCAAAACCCCACACCTTGGCGTCGGCCACTTTTAGCACCTTTCCTATCTGTGACAGGTTCCCTGTCGCCATGAGGCCTCCGGTACAAGCGAGGACAAACATCACGTAGAGGAGATAGAACTCTGGCCGCTTGAGCGTCTCCGACCACGTATAGTTGGCCTTCGACTGGACCACGGCCTTTGCAGGCTTCGCCGGCCGGCCGTCCCAACCGGCCGGTACCCACCCGGAAGGTGGATGGCGCAGAATCAGGGCGGCCGCGAAGGCGATGACACCCTGGATGACGCCCCATACCGCCATCGTAGGTCCCCAGCCTATGCTGTTTATGGTGCCCGCTATGGGCATTATTGTTAGGGCCGCGCCTCCTCCGAATCCTGCGGACGTGAGGCCGGCGGCAAGGCCCCTCCTGTCCGGGAACCACTTGACCGCGTTTGCCACGCAGGAGATATAGATGATGCCTGCCCCCGTTCCCGCGATGACGCCATAGTAGATATAAAGGTGAGAAACGGACCTTGCGACCGTCCCGCACAGGAGCCAGCCTGCGCCGACCGCGAGGGAGCCGATTATCATCAGTTTTCGGATGCCGAGGTTATCGACGAAATAGCCCGAGACAGGCATCGGCCATGTCTCGAAGAGGATGAAGAGGGAAAAAACGAGTGCTATCTTCGAATAAGGGACGTCTGCAAACTGCTGCTTCATCCCGGGCGTGAAGAGCGTGAAGGCATATTGGTAATTCGATATGACGATCATTGCGACGACGCCCGCTATCAGTTGCACCCAGCGGTTGCCCGTAACGGAGCCGTATTTTTGCCTGGCTAGGTCTGTTTCCTGTCGTGTGACACTTTGAGCAGTCATGCGCGCGCCTCCTCCCTTCGGTTGTGGGAAACAGTCGCCGGGCAGCCCTGCAACGTGCGGCCACAGCGCTGCCTTCCCTCAAAAACGTATGCGACGACACAAGATTCACTTCTTTTCGCCTATGCCCTCTTTTTCGGCGCCGGGACGCGCGCCTCGGCCGCTATTGCCCTGATTCTCCCTGTCTTCTCGTCCACGAAGGCCTGCATTTTTGCTATATGCTCGGCCTGGAGATGGGAGAAGCGGCCCTGGTATTTCATGTATTCGCTCACCGGCTTGTACGTCTTCGGCACGTGCGAGTACCTGTAAGCACCGTTTTCCCATTCATAGAGCGTCCACATGCCGGTTTCAACGGCCAGCCTGGCCATCTCCAAGGTAAGGCTCTCGTCGAACTTCCATCCTTTAGGGCATGGCGCGAGCATATGGAGGAATGTGGGTCCGTCCACATTGAGCGCCTTCCTCACCTTGTTTATGAGGTCGACCGGGTAGGCTATGCAGGCAGTGGCTACATACTTGACGAGGGGATGGCCGCCTATGACGAGTTGGGGCGGGTCTTTCGGGAACAGCTTCTTACCTTCCGGGATGGCCTTGCCGGGCGGCGTGAAGGTCGTGTTAGCGCCGTACGGTGTGGTAGGAGATGTCTGGATGCCGGTATTCGCGTAGGACTCATTGTCGTAACAGATGAAAAGCGCGTCGTGGCCCCGGTACATCATGGCGGACATGGCCTGGAGGCCGATGTCGACCGAGCCGCCGTCGCCCGCCATGCAGATCACATTCGGGAACGGGCCTTCGTACTTTTTCTTGCGGGCCAGGACTTTGTAGGCCGCCTCGATGCCTGACGTAACCGCGCCGCCGTTCGTGATCTGGGCGTGGATCCACGAGACGGCGTAGGGTGTGCAGAGATAGCTCGAATTGGCCACGTACATGCAGCCGGTCGGACCGATGAAGATCGTATTCGGACCGGCCGCTTTCGCGACGAGCCTGTAGTTCAGGGCAGGGCCGCAGCCGGCGCAGGTCCGGTGGCCGGGGACGTACATCTCTTCCCTCGGCGCCCCCTTTATCGATTTTATCGGGGCAAGCAACTGTTTATTGTAATTGAACTCCTCCATCGTTCGCCTCCTTAAGTTTGCTGGCTACGCCTCATCCTCGAAGCCCACCCAGTACACGTGCTGGCGGACCTTCTTCTCACCCATCATCTGTGTCAGGATTTCCGCCATGTAGTAGAAGTCCTCAAGGAGGATGACGTCTCCGCCCAGCCCCGCCATGAAGGACGTGACGAGGGGTCTTTTTTCGAGATCGTAAAGGGAAGCCCGCACTTCGTGAACGAGGTTGCCGCCCCTCATGGCGCCGCCGTATGAGGTGCTCGTCTCAACGCAGGCAAGGGCCTTGACGTTGCCGAGGACGTCCGCTATCTGCTGTGTCGGCCACGGCCTTACCCAGCGGGGTCTCACCATGCCGGCCTTAAGCCCCTTTCCGCGGAGATGGCGGATCGCCGACTTGCACGTGTTGGCGTGGGCCCCCTGGATAAAAAAAGCGACGTCCGCGTCGTCAACCATGTATTTTTCCAGCCATGGATCTATATTGCTACCGAAAATGGCATTGTAGTCGGCTACTGCCTTCTCGATCACCCCGGGCACCTCGAGGAACGTGGCCGCCCTCTGCGCGTCCATTGGGGCGCCCTGATCGGGCCTTATCTGAGGGCCGTGGGACACGGGGCAGAGCGGACTCAATGGATGGGGCGCCCGATAGGGCGGCAGGAATTCCCGGACCTGGGCCAAATCGGGCAGAACGACCCTGTCCGGTATATGGGAGAGAAAATAGCCGTCCTGGCATACGAACTGGGGCAGCATGATCTTCGGGTCTTCTCCGACCCTGAAATTGATGAGCGTGTTGTCGAATACCTCCTGGGGTGTCGCCGCCCACCCCATTAGCCACCCCTGGTCTCTCGCCGACATGGCGTCCGTATGCTCGGAGCCGAAGTCGCCGGGTGGGTCGAGGGTCCTGTCCGCAATGGCCATCTGGACCGGATAACGGCCTCCGGCGACGGGGCTGTAAAGCTCGAACGCATAGGTGACGCCGACGCCCGAGCTGCCTGTATAGGCCCGGGCGCCGCACGCAGACGCGCCCAGCACCACCGAGACCTGGGCGTGCTCGCCCTCGCCGTGCACGAACTCGGCGTCGAGCTCGCCGTTGGCGACCATTTTTGCGAGCTCCATCATGATGGCGGTATAAGGACGAATGGGATAGGAACATATCACTTCCACTTCCGCATATTTAGCCCCTTGAGCGGCTGCCGCGCAGCCGCTGAGCATCTTTTCCTGGGCCATGATCTCCTCCTTAGAAGGGTTTTTCCAGACGGATCACCCCGTCCGGGAAGTCGAGCTCCGAGACCGGAGAGAGTGCATCCGACGGGCATTCGTGGATGCAGATCCGGCACCCTTTGCAGAACTTCCAGTTCCATTCCATCACGTCGTCCTTTTCGTTGAAGGACCAGCAGGCGTCGGGGCACGACGCGTAGCAGGTCAGGCACCTCGTGCATTTCTCGTTATCGATGACCGGACGGACTACCCGCCAGTTCGACGTTATAAAAAGCTCCTGCTCCCTGACCGGCGCCGGGGTGATCGCGCCGAAGGGAACCTCCCTGTCCTTGGGTACTTTTATCGCCATAGGTCTCTCCCTTTCTTTATAGGTTTTAGGGTTCGTGTCTTTCCAAGGCGTCACGAGCCCCACGAATACTCCGCCCTGGCCTTGCGGAACTTCCGCAGATTCACCTCGTTGTATCCCCTGTTCAGGGCCGCCACGTCGCCTACGATTTTCGCCAGGTTGTCCATCTTTACCATGCCCGATACCCGCGCCAAGGCGCCGAGGATGGGAGCGGCAATCCCCGCCCCTATTCCAGCCGTGTCGACGCCGCCCTCCGAGCCTGAGAAGTCGACGGTGCGGATCCCCGAGATGGCGTCCGCGTCGACCGTTGCGACGCATCCCAGGACGTCCGCGTTGGGGATGAACTGGAGCATGTAGTCGATGGGGCGGTTCGTGTTCATCAGGAGGAGGCCGCCCTCAGGCATGCCCTTCAACACGTTGATCCCTTTGACGATGGTGGGCTCCACAATGACGACCACGTCCGGGTGGGCGTTCGTGTAAAGGTATTTCATCTCGATCTCCTCGTCGCTTATCCGCGCGTACTTCCTGGTCGTGACCATGACGCGGTCCGGGAGGTCCTCGTAGTTGTCGAAGGCCTGCACGAACTTCCCGTCCGCCTTGGCTGCCTGGGCGAAGGCGTTGGCGACGTCCCGGGCTTCCTTGTCCATCACCACACCTCTCGTCCAGACGGTTATTTCCGTCACTTTTGCCATACCCTTTACCTCCTTCGATAAGGTTGGGACCGGACGCCTGTAGATCGGTTAGGCGAATCCTGTCCTTGCCCTCTATGCCTGTTCATCCCCTCCCTTTTTGAAGACTACGTTCTCCACGTCCTTCAGATGGCGCCGCATGGCCCGCGCGGCGCTGTCCGGGCTTCCCTCCTTGATAGCAGCCAGTATCTGTCGATGGCCTTCGAGGGACTTTCGCCTTCGCTCCCCTGTCTGGGCATACCTCTCGCGTGCCCGACCGAGGACACCCATGAGCGCGAAGAGGAGCCTCTCCATGACCCTGTTTTTCGACATCCTTGCAATCTTTCTGTGGAAGCTCGGGTTTGCGTCGCTCTTTCTGTTCCCCAGCTCCCTTTCCTGTGTCTCGAGAATCGCGTGGAGCTCCGCTATGTCTTCGGCCGTCGCGTTTTTCGCCGCCAGTCTCGCGATCTCCGGCTCGACGATCTCGCGGACGGTAATTACGTCAAGAAGGCTGTCTTTTTCCTGCACGAGAGCTGCCGCAAGGGGCCCGACGAGGGCCTCCTCGCTCGATGCGATCACGTACGTCCCGTCTCCCTGCCGCCTGTCGACGAGCTTCATCGTCTCCAGGGAAAGGATGGCCTCCCTGACGGTCAGCCTCGATACCCGAAACGTCTCCGACAACTCCTTTTCGACGGGAAGCTGGTCTCCCCGCCTCAGCCTGCCCTTTTCAATGAGCTTCCTGATCTGGTCGACGATGTCCTCATAGGCCCGTCTCTTTTTCACTGCCTTTAGCATGGCGTACGCCCGCTTTCTGCGGTTTTTCTTACGGCCTGTGCTGCCGCCTCAAGAAGGTCCATGGTAATTACAACGCCCCCCGCCTCCCCCGCGCCGCACCCCTCTATGCGTCTCTTTATGGCCATCATCGCGGCGTTCCTGCAGACGGCGGCTATGTCCGAGCCGGTAAAACCTTCCGTGAGCCTGCCGAGGCGCGCCAGGTCCACATCGGCTGCCAGAGGCTTCCCCCTTGTGTGTACGCGAAAGATATCGACCCGGTCTTCCTCGGAAGGCAAGGAGAACTCGATCAGGTAGTCGAGCCTACCGGAGCGTCTGAGACCGGGGTCGACAAGGTCCGGTCGGTTCGTGGCGCCGAGCACGATGACCTGCGAGACATCGGTCAGATTGTCGAGCTCGTTGAAGAGCTGGCTCGCCACGCGCTCGGCGACGGCCTCGCCGTCTTGCGAGACCCGGCGGCTGCTTCCGAGCGTATCGATGTCGTCGAAGAAGAGGATGCACGGGGCGGATTGTTTCGCCTTCTTGAATACATGGTGGAGCGACTTTTCTGACTCGCCCAGCCATTTCGAGAAAAGGACGGGGACGCTGACGGGGATGAAATTGAGCTGCGTCTCTCCGGCCAGGGCCTTCGCTGTCAGCGTTTTACCCGTGCCCGGTGGGCCGGAAAAGAGTATGCCCCTTGGGGGCGTCACTTTGGCCGACGCAAAAAGCTCCGGGTACCTCGTGGGCCAACCGACCAGCGCCGTAAGAGTCTCCTTTACCTCCGCGAGACCGCCTATATCAGCCCAGGTAATGGTAGACCTCTCGGTGGATATCTCCCTCGTCGCGGTCGGCTCTACCGCCCTCAACGCGACCAGAAAATCGTCCATCGTAATACGCATGTTTTCGGCCCAGGCGTATGATAGTTCGATCTCCTCTCCTTCGCGGCCCTCGAGAACCCTCCTCAGGGCGACCATGCCTGCTTCCTTGCAAAGCGCCTCCAGGTCCGCGCCGACGAACGCGTGCGTGATGGCCGACAGCCGGGCGAGATCGACGTCCTCGGCGAGTGGCATCCGCTGGCTGTGAATGCGCAGGATCGAAAGGCGGCCCTGGCCGTTGGGGGCCGGAACGGCCACTTCCCTGTCAAACCGGCCGGGCCTTCTGATGGCAGGGTCGAGCACCTCCGGTATATTAGTCGCTCCCACGACGACCACGTCACCTCTGGGGACCATGCCATCCATGAGGGCAAGTAACTGGGCGACAACCCTCTTCTCAACGTCTCCCAGTACCTCTGCCCTCCTGGGCGCTATCGCGTCTATCTCGTCTATGAAGATCACGCTGGGCGCCCTCAGCGCCGCCTCCTCGAAGATCTCCCTGAGCCTCGCCTCGCTTTCTCCATAGAACCTGTTGATGATCTCCGGACCGTTGATCTTTATGAAGTGCAGGCCGCTCTCGCCCGCAATGGCGCGGGCGATTAGCGTCTTGCCCGTCCCCGGAGGACCGTGGAGCAACACTCCCTTCGGGGCCTCTACACCCAGCTTTTCGAAGACCTCTGAGTACCTGAGCGGGAGCTCGACCATCTCCCTGATCAGGCGCAGCTCGTTCTCTAGCCCGCCGATGTCTTCGTACGTGACGCGTGAGGCGGCGTCGGCGGAAAAATCGAGCTTCTTGAGAACGAACCTGCTCCTCTGATTAACGATCACCCCACCCCCAGGCGATGTTCCCTCTACCGTAAAGAGGCGAGCCTTGCCGCCCAGAAGTGGTATGTCTACTTTGTCTCCGGCTGTAACGGCCATCCCCTGAAGGAGAAGGGCGAAATGCAGCAGGTCCTGCTCGTCTGGCAGGACGCATGCGGGGTCCACTGGGCCGATCACGACCGTTTCGGCCGTCTTGCGGCTCACCTTCCGGACCTTGACCATTCCTCCCACGTAGGTTCCGGCGTTTTCCCTTGTAAGGCCGTCAATGGCTATCGTCCTGTCCACGGACGGATGGAGTGCGCCGGACACCCGGGCGGCGGTAATCCTCTCGCCCGCTACCTCGATGACATCGCCGAGGACGGCGCCAAGGAGTTCCATAGCCGCCTCCGAGAGCCGGGCTACACCTTTCCCCACATCGTTTGTGGCCGCTTCGGCAACGATGAAGTCGGTGCCTGGTCCCATGACTCCCTTTATTGACAGGATTTTACGGTACTTTCCATGTCAGAACATCTGATGATATGCTAAATTTTGTAGCTTACGTTTGTCAAGGAAAAACAGCGAGGCCCGTCGAGCGAGGCTGAGTCGCCGCCGTAAGTACTAGTGCGGCGTCCTATTTGCCCGGCGTCACCCGATTCAGTGAGGATTCCACCGTTCCATCCGAATCGATCCCCTGCGTTTCAAGGACGAACTTGCTCGAAGACATAGAGAAGTTTAAGGGGCAATAGGATACTCTCGCTTCCGATCAGCGTGATCCGCTGTTTCTACTTGCGGCAATCTTCATTTTCTGCCGCTGGTAAAGTCAACCCTTAATAGGTGGAGACCTCGTCCGCGTTCAGGAAAGGTCAATAAGTTACCACCTCCCTGCTCTTTCCCAGTCCGTCTCTAGTCGCAGTTTCTCCTACAGGCCGAAGTAAGCTTCCTTGACGTGGTGGTTCCGCATCAGCTCCTCAGAGGTCCCGGCAAGGGCGATGCGTCCCCGCTCGAGGATGTAGGCGCGGTCAGCCACTTCCAGACTGCGGTGCACATTCTGTTCCACCAGCAGCACGGTCACTCCCTGCCCGTTGATCTTGGTGATCGCCTCGTAGAGCGTGTCGATCACGATGGGCGCGAGACCTAGCGACAGCTCGTCGAAGATGATGAGCTCCGGCCGCGCCATCAGGGCCCGTCCTATGGCGACCATCTGCTGCTCCCCGCCGGATAGGGTGTTCACGATCTGGCGGCGGCGGCCGGAAAGCGCAGGGAAGAGGTCGTAGACATACTCGATCGTCGCCTGACGCTTGTCCCTCGCACGCTTGCAATAAGCGCCTATCTCCAGGTTCTCCTCGACGGTCAGCTCCGGAAAGAGCTTGCGCCCCTCTATGCATTGTGATATCCCGAGGTCGACGATGTCGAAGGGCCTGGCACTGCCGATGTCCTTTCCCTTGAAAAGCACCTCCCCACCTCTTAAGGGCAACTGCCTTGTGATTGCTCTTATGAGCGTTGTTTTGCCAGCCCCGTTCACCCCGATGAGGCCGACGATCTCCCCCTCGGGGATCTGGAGCGAAACATCGAAGAGGACCTGAAAATCGCCGTATCCCGAGTTGACGTGCTTCAGCGCGAGCAGGGAGACCGGCTTTTCCTTTTCTGGTTCCTGGTGCTCCCCCGTCTCAGTTGCCGCTTTTCCTTCGTCTTCCTCCGTGCCAAGGTAGATCTCGTGGACCCTGGGGTTCTCAGCAATCTCCTGTGGAGCCCCCTCAACGACCGTTTGGCCGAAGTTAAGGACCATTATCCTGTCCGATACGCTGAATATGAAGTTGAGGATGTGCTCTATCACGAGCATGGTCTGCCCTGCGGCCTTGAGCTCCAGGATAAGCGACCGAAGCTCGGCAATCTCTGTCTCGACGAGGCCGGCGGCTATCTCGTCCAGGAGGAGGAGACGCGGTTGCAGGGAGAGGGCCCTCGCCAGCTCGAGGCGCTTCAGGTCGAGGAGCCCCAGCTTGCTTGTGGGAAGGTCTGCCTTACTCTTGAGGCCCATTCTATCGAGAACGGCCATGGCGCGCGCCCTGGCCAGTTTCAGGGACCTGTGGTTCATGCCGTAGAGGTCCCCCACGACGAGGTTCTCAAGGGCGGTCATCTTGAGGAAAGGCTGAGGGATCTGGTAAGTGCGGCCGATTCCCCGGCGGGATATCTCGTCGGTCCTCAGGCCGCTGATACGGCCGCCGACAAAGCGGATCTCCCCCCTGTCTGCCGGATAGACACCCATGATGAGGTTGAGCAAGGTTGTCTTCCCAGAGCCGTTCGGACCCATCACCCCCAGGGTCTCTCCTTCCCCTATGGAGAGGGAGACATCGTTAACGGCCGTCACTGCGCCGAAGTGCTTCGTCACGTGGTCCAGCTCAAGGAGCATGGGTGGTCCCCTGAAAGGAAAGCTTATCTGCCTTACGGTGCATCGGTTCCTCCCCCTTCCGGCCGCCGCGCGAGAGTGAGCTTCCCGATCTGCCCCCAGATACCGGCCGGAATGAACCGTATGATGAGGATGAGGAGCGCACCCGTGATTGCCAGGTGGAAGGTCTGATAATCTGCGAGCAGCTCCCCCAGAATGATCACGAAGACAGCCCCGAGGACAGGCCCGAGGACCGTGCCGATGCCCCCGATAATGACCGTGTTCGCCGTGGACAGGGTCCACATGGCGCTGAAGATCGAATAGGGCTCGATGCTCCCCATCTTGCTGGCGTGTATCCCGCCCACAAGCCCTGTAATGAAGGCGGCCAGGAGGAAGACATAGAGCTTCGTGCGGAATGTATTGACGCCCATGTTCTGCGCTGAGGCCTCGTTGTTCCCGAGGGCGCGCAGGCCCATGCCCAGCTTCGTCCTCAAGATTACGACGACCAATAGCGTGGCCCCTGCTGCTACGAGGAGCATGACATAGTAGTACCACATAAGGGTGGTGCCGCTTTCGAGGGGCAGGTTGAGGCCCTCGGCGCTTCCCGTGAATTTCCAGTTGACCATGAAGATGCGGAGCGCCTCGGAAAGGACCAATGTGGCGATGGCGAAGTAGATCCCGCGAAACCGGAAGATCGGCAGGGCCACGATCGCCGCAAAGACCGCTGCGAGGACACCACCGAAGAGGGCGCCAAGGAGAAAGTGAAAGCCGAGATGGACTATGGTCATGCCCGCTGCATAGGCGCCTATGCCGAAGAGAGCCGCAACGCCGAGGGAGATGAGACCGGCGTAGCCGGCAAGGAGGTTCCAGCTCTGGGCAAGGGCTATGTTGAGGAATAGGAGGTAGAGGAGAAATACCGTGTAGCGATCGAGAACGTGCGGGACGGCGATGAGAGCCAGCGCGAGAAGGACTATGAAGCCCCACCATAAGGGAGCCTTTCCGACCTTCATTCTCCCCATCCTTCCCGCGCCCCCCTCATCCCCTAGAGGTATAGAGACCCGTTTCGTGACTGTGTCTCCCTTTCATTTCGCACTACCCAAAAGCCCCGTCGGCCTCGCCACGAGAACGAGGAGGATGATGACGAGCCCTATGAGGTCGTGGTAGCCCGTGCCCATGATAGCCCCACCCACGCCCTCGACCACGCCGAGGAGGAGAGCGCCTGCAAGGGTCCCTACGATGCTCCCCATCCCGCCCAGCACGACGATGACGAATCCCTTGAGCAGCCATGTGAGGCCGCTCGAGGGAACGAAAGAAAAGGTCATGCCTATGAGGGTGCCGCCCAGGGCTGCTATGGCTGCGGCAAGGGCATAGGTGAAGGCGTAGACCCGTCTCACATTGACGCCCATCACCTGTGCCGTATCGGGGTCTTGGGTGGCTGCCCGCGTTGCCTTGCCGAGGTATGTTTTGGTCATGAAAAGGTGCACCCCGGCGACGAGCACCAGGGCGAGGCCGAACGAAATGAGATACATTACCGGCAAATATATGCCGAGGATCTTCAAACCCACCGGGGAGTACCCCGTGTTGATCGAGCGGGTGTTCGTCGTCCAGTAGAAGAGGAAGAGACTTTGGGCTATTATCGATAGGCCGAAAGCCGTGAGGAGGGCCGGCTCGACCCCCCTCTCCATGACCGGACTAAAGACGAACGATTGAAGCAGATAGCCCACGGCAAACAGAATCGCGGCGACAATGAGCGTCGCGACGAACGGATCAATGCCGAGGGCCCTGGAGATGAAAAAACAGAGGTAGGCGCCCAGGACGAGCAGTTCTCCGTGCACGACGTTCATGAGGCCCATGACGCCGAAGATCATGGAGAAGCCCAGGGCGGTGACAGCATATAATCCGCCGAGGAGCAGGCCGTTCAGCGCGCCGGCCGTGATCGTGAAAAACGACATCTAGTCACCTAGTGCTTCCATTCTTTCCCGTTCTTACGGGAGCGGATAGATCAGGGGCCCCTCGGCCTCCAGCCGGGAGGCTGTTTACGCTAAAAAACTACGGTACGGATACGAAAATAGTCTTCGCATTCTTCGATACGCCATTCATACACGTATCGATTATGTAGGGATAGCACAGCGCACGGTTGACGCCGAGGGTCTTCTTCCCGCCAACGTAAGCCGGGCCCCAGAGGGTTTGCAGGTCTCCCTTCTTAGTCAGGCCTTCGTAGGTCTTAAGCACCGTCTCCGGATCGACACTTTTGGCCTTCTCCATGGTCTGGAGCAGCACCCACATGCCGTTATAGCCGACCAGGAAGACATCGGAGATGAGATCCTTCGCGGGATATTTCTTCAGGTACTCCGCCTTAACCTCTTGTGCTGCCTTTGAAAGGCTTTCCATGTCTTTTAGCGTGATGCCTACCCCGAATATGTCGGTGGCGTTACCGCCCGCAATAGTTGAAGTGAAATCGACATCTAGATGGGTGCTGCAGAATATGGGGCCCTTGAATCCGAGTTCCCGAACTGCCTTGACCATAAAACCCCAGAGGACCGGCGTTGAAATCGGTATAAATATGCCATCCGGCTTGGCAGAGAGGACGCGGGTCGCTGCGGGGACGTAGTCCGAGGCGTCCGGTGCAATCAGCTCCAGATTTCCCACAATTTGGAGGCCCATGGGTGGGAGCTTCTTCCCGAGATCGGTAAAGAACAAGTCCTCCGACTTTTCGACAACGCCGCAAACGGCTATTTTTTTGACTTGCGGGTAGTGTTCCTGTAAGTAGTCAAAGAGCTGAGGATAAATCTCGTCGTTAGCCCAGTGCATCCGCACAAAGAGCGGCCTGTCCGGCGCTACGTCGGCATTGCCCTCGTAGGACAAAGCCCTCGATGCATTCATGCCGTCGACTGCTGCCATAAGGGCCCCGCCTTTGCGGCAGATGGGATATACCGCATTTTTCAGGCCGTCGGTGAGCGGCCCGACGATGAATTTGGCCCCCTCCGACTTAACGAGCTTCGTCGCGGCGGTGGCGGCCTGATCTGCGCTCATCGCGTCGTCTTCTACGATCAGCTTGATCTTGTACGTATCGCTTCCGATCTTCAAGCCGCCTGCCTTGTTGTATTTATCGACGGCAAGCTCCCATCCTGCTTTGGCGGCCATTCCCCCTGCGGAGGCAGGGCCGGTAAGAAAGCCAATAGCGCCGATCACCACTGTTTTTTCCGCCGCTACTGAGGGCGCGGCAAATATGGGCACTGCTATCAATGTTGCAATCAACAAAACAGAGAATAGTGCTTTTTTCATGCCAATCCCCCCTGTCCTATTATCACTTTGTTAATGCTATACTCCTCTCCCGAAAAGAAACGCACTTATTTCAAACTGCGAGCGACCTTCCTTCTTCTTTCTTTATCGCCTCATACAGCCCGGGCGGTCTGATAAGCCTCCCTGACGGCATCGATGATCATGCCCGGCTGCCTCGCGTCGCCGATAAGATAAAGCTCCGGCGCCATGCCTCGGAGGCTTTCCAAAAGCTGCGTATTCGCCTTCAAAGGCGAGGTCGGCACAATGGTGTCAGCAACGAGCGTGTGCCGCGCGCCGTCTCTGTCAGTGTAAGCGAGACCGTTATCGACGATCTCGATCCCTTTTGCGCCCGTCACGAGGGTCACCCCGGTCCTGGCAAACCAATCCATGAGAAGCCCGAGGCGGAAGCCGAGCAGGGTGTCGCCTATCTTGTCCGATTCTTCCACGATCGTCACTTTCCGGCCCCGCTTTGCGAGGAATTCTGCGGTCTCGCAACCGTGGAGGCCGCCTCCTACGACGACGACGGTCTTGCCGATGGGCAGATAATACGTCGTCAGCCAGCCTAGGATTGCCGGTCCGAAAAGTCTCAAATAAGGCTTGACGCGCTCGTGGAGCTGAGGCGTTGTCATCACGCGACGCCTATTAATCCCCAACACGTCCGGAGCTGTCAGTATACCGCCCGTCGCGACGAAGATGACATCCGGCTTCATCCGCTGTATCATGTCCGGCCTCGCGGCCTTGCCCAGCCTGACTTTCACGCCCAGCTTCGTAAGCTGGGTCTTCAAATAACGGATGATGGCGGGGAGGTCTTCGAGCTCCAGGCCTTTGATGAGAGCCGCTAGCGGCAAAAGGCCGCCTAGGCGGGACGATTTCTCGATGAGGGTCACGTCATGGCCGCGCAGGGCCGATACCCTCGCTGCCTCCATGCCCGCAGGTCCGGCGCCGACAACGACCACCCTCTTCTTCTTCGGGCTCTTTTCCACGACATAGGTCTGTGTGCCCATGGCCGCGTTCAGGCGGCAGTGGCGGGGATAATGGACGGAGACCTCGGACTGGTCGAGGCAGGTGCCGCAGCGAGTACACGGCCTCACCTCCTTTTGCCTTCCCTCGGCGAGCTTGCGGGGAAGGTCCGGGTCGCACATGAGGCTCCGGTTCATGCCGATGAAGTCGGCCTTGCCCTCGTCCAGCATCTGTTCTCCAAGCTCAGGCGTCACATAACCGACAAGGATGATCGGGACATCGACGAGCTTCCTGTACTCCTCTGTCATGAGCCTCATCGCCCCGAGGCCCCGCTCCTTCGAGTAGTATGATTTCGGCATCTTGTCCAAGGGGACCTGCTCTTCGGGATAGAACATGTAATCGGGCAGGAAGCCGGCCACGTGCGCTCCGAGCCATTGGCTCCGTATCATCACGGCGTCAGCTCCTGCTTCAACTGCCATGAGGACGTTCTTTGTGGCAAGCTCGTGGGTGAGGCACGTATCGTCTGAAACGCCTATGGCGTAGCCGACTTCGAACCCGTTGAGGCAGACGACGACAGAGAAGTCCTCGCCGCACCGCTTTTTGATACCCTTGATGATCTCAACCATGAGCCTGGCCCGCTTCTCCGGCGTGCCCCCGTACTCGTCATTGCGCCTGTTCCAGAAGGGGGAGAGGAAGTTGTGGACGAGGTGGCTGGACGCTGCGTTTATATCGACGCCGTCGAAGCCTGCCTTCTTGGCCCTTTCGGCGCCGTCGATGTACTTCCTTGTGATCGTCTCGATCTCCGGTACGGCTAACTGCCTCGGCACGTCCCGGTGAAAGTCACCACGCTTCGCGATATTCACCGGAGAGGCTGCGATGGGCGGTCCTTCGAAGAGGAGAGGGGCGTTGTCGAATAGCGGCGACTGCCAGGGACCGTCGTGCTCCATCTGCATGAACGTCGGGCAGCTGTGCATGTGGATCACTCTCACGAGCTCCGCCATGCCCGGAATGAATCTGTCCTCGTCCATCCTATACCGCTCCCTCCACCTGGCGCCCATGGGATAGTCGATGGTCGGAGCTTCCACGGCAAGGAGGCCTGCGCCCCCCTTTGCTATCGCCTCATAAAAGGCGAGGGCTATGGGATTCACACGGAGCTCGTCCTCGTGGAAACACATCATGGACGCGGCCGTCTTGTAGATGCGGTTCCTCGTCCTCACTTTCCCGATATAGCCCGGCTGGAGAAGTCTTTCAAATCCCATTAGTCGAGCCGTGCCAGGCCTTTTCGCTGTCTTGCATTACGACTCCGCGTTGAGGCGCTTCGTTGCCATCTCCACGAGGGCCTCCTCTCTGTAGTGATCCCACAAAGCGAACATGTCGTCGAAAACTCCGGCCGGGTGAGACTGCGTCCAGTACTGGATCTTCCTGATCTTCAGGTCTGCGCCCTCAAACGCGAAATGATAGTGGGCGCTCGCCTCCTGCGTCGGCCACGAGGTCCCGGAGGGCTCGTCGGCAAATCGTGCTTCGAATTGAACGACTGCCGTCATTTGCGCCGTATCGATCACGTAGTAACGGGGCGATATTGTCTCGCGGAGGCCGGGATGCACGAAGAGCATGAGCAGCCCCTCCCGCGACAGAGGGAGCTTCTTAGGGCGCCCCGTATACATCCAGAATTCAAAATCGGCGGTGAAGTATTTCTTCAGATGGGCTACGGTCTCGACCGACCCCTGGCTTCCATTAATATCCTCGAAGTAGGCGTCAAGCCATCTTATCGCCTTTTCGTAGGTCAGCTCCATAGAGCGCCTCCGTTTTTTGCTTCTTAAGAGGGTTGCAATTACTTCATAGTGACGCCGCCTTTTGCCTCTCGTTACCCGTGGATTTTTGCATATTCTGCGGCGTTCTCTCCGGCCATGCGGCCCGAGTTGACCGCGAAACCAAAGGTGTTGCCAGGAAGGATAAATACATAAGTGTCGGCGTATATTGAATTGGCATCGGACCCGGCGGCGTAGAGCCCGGGGATCGGATTATATTCCTTGTTAAGCACCTCGGTCTTGGAGTTGATTTTTATGCCTCCGAGGGTTCCGTAACCACCGACGACGAGTTTCGCCGCGTAGAACTTGGGCTCTTTAACCGGCCTGAGGTATCGGGGATTCTTCCCAAATATCTCGTCCCGGCCGGTCTCGCAGGCCCTATTATATTCATCTACCGTCGTGCGAAGAGCGTCGGCCTTAAGCCCAGTCTTTGAGGCAAGCTCTTCTATGGAATCGACGATAAAGACGCCCTTGTCGCCCCCCGCGGCGGCTCGTTCCATCTCTTCATCGAAAGCGTCAATCGTGAGGTAAGGGCTCGAAGCCATAACGCCCGGAGGGAAATCCAAACCGACATTTTGATAGTATTTTTTTGTGCTTTCATCGAAGATGACGATGGCGCAGCGATTCTTTTGGAAGGCCACGGCATTGGCACCAAAAGGAGTGGTTTGAAGAATTTCTTCGTTCATGAAACGCTCGGCGAGGAGATTAACCATGAGGTTCGGCTGCCAAAACGTAAAGTGGGCAGTGAGCATCTCCGCCTTGTTCGCCAGGCCGCTCGTGAGATGAATGGTCATCTCGGTGGGCGCCGCCCCTGCTTCCAGGGCCATGCCGATGCCATTTCCGACCAGGCCGGGTACCCGCCAGAATGGCGCCAGGTCGCGGCCCCACTCGTATCCGGTATGCTTCTTGATCATCTCCGGATTGTCGCCAAAGCCGCCCGTTGCAATGATCACGGCCTTCGCTCCCGCCTCTATCTCTTCCCCGGAGCTCTCTTCGGCCAACAACCCCTTGACCCTGCCGCCTTCCTTTATGATCTTCTTAGCCGGTGTCTGAAATAGGATCTGCGTTCCGAGGCTTTTGGCTTTCATGGTTAGCGCCTTCATCACCACGGCGCCGGCGCCAGGCCCGGTGCCTCCGCCCTCGAACCTGACAGTGTGCCAGGTGTAGTGGAAGCCGCGGTTGTGGCACTCGACGTCCTCGAATTCCACCCCCATGTGCTCCAGCCATTCAATGGTGCTCGCCGACTTGTCGATGTAAGCCCTTACCAGACGGGCATCGACGCGCCAGTGGGTAAAGTCCATATGGATCCGGAACGCTTCTTCCTTCGTGAGCGCATGCTTCTTCGTTCGTTGAAGCCTGCTCTCTACCGCGAACGGGCCCTGCGCCATGTTGCCCGTTCCGCCTGAGGTAGACGCTTTCTCAAAGACGACGACTCTTGCCCCCGCCTCTGCAGCGGCTACCGCCGCCGCCAGGCCGGCTGTGCCGCCGCCGACAACCGCTACGTCGGCTTCAATCCGTTTCACTCTTCCTTCTCCTTTCCGCTGCCGGGTCGACTCGCCCCCACTGCCGGCCAGGGAGGCTTGTCGGTTCTTTAGGGCAGCGGATAGATCATCTTCGCCGTGGCCAGTTTCGGCGGATAGACAATCTCCGTATTACCGTTCTGCCACTGAAACATGAAACTGGGAAGGGCGAACACGTGGTTCGCATCGTACTTAACCGTACCCACCTCGCAGCTCTTGTTGGTCTTGGCCATCTCGGCGTTGATCGCCTTGGGATCCACGTCTCCGGCGCGCTCTATGGCGTCGAGCATCACGCTGCCGGCGGTATAGTAGTCGATTATATGCTGGCTGTATGTTTGCCCTCTATCCTTCTCGAACCTCTCCTTAATCTCCCTGGCTCCCGGATACGGCAGCCTGGGGCTCCAGTACCCGACGACCATCGTGCCCTGGGCAGCCTGCCCGTTAGCTTGCCACCATTCTACAGGCTCGCCGCCTTTTTCGAAGAAAGCCGCTTTCGGCTTATAGCCGAGGGTCCGCATC
>CAYZAF010000157.1:0-9643 GCA_964476435.1 uncultured Syntrophaceae bacterium | reverse complement strand
CACGGCATAGGCGTGGAATTGAGCGAATTGCCGTTCATCGCCCCGAAGCACGACTACCCCTTTGAGGAGGGCATGACGCTCGCCATCGAGCCGAAGATGGTCTTTCCCAGGCAGGGGGCAACCGGCATCGAGAATACGGTCCTCTTCGAAAAGCACGGATACAGGGTGCTGTCCGACGTGGACGAAGGGATCACCATTGTCTAAATATCCTTGTCAGAGGACGATAGGGTAGGGCGGATAAGGCGAGGGATGGGTAAGGGCAAATCCACGTTCATGTGCGAGTCGTGCGGCCACGAGACCCTCAAGTGGATGGGGCGGTGCCCCCGGTGCGGCGGCTGGGACACCATACGGGAGATAAGGATAGAGGCCGAGGAGAGGCCCGACAGGGAGCGGGAGCGCCCCGTTGTCATCGAGGACGGAGAGCTGGAAGAGGAGAGGATCGTCCTCGGCATCGAGGAGATGGACCGCGTGCTGGGAGGGGGCCTCACGAAGGGCTCGTCGGTGCTCCTCGGGGGAGACCCGGGCATCGGCAAGACCACGCTCTCCTTCGTTATTGCCTCGCGCCTCTCAGACCTCGGCATGGAGGTGCTCTACGTGTCGGGGGAGGAGTCCCGGCGCCAGCTTGGAGGAAGAAAAAGGCGCCTCGGCCTGAAATCGGCCTTCTCCCTCCTCGCCACGGGCAGGCTCGACGACATCCTCGACGCGGTGAGGGAGGCAAGCTACCAGCTCGTCATCATAGACTCCATCCAGTCCATCGCCAATCCAAGGCTTGCCTTCCTGCCGGGGAGCGCAAGCCAGATCAGGGACGTGAGCTCGAGGCTCATCCGGGAGCTGAAGGAGCGGGAAATCACCCATATATTCATCGGCCACGTTACGAAGGAGGGGAGCATCGCCGGACCCAAGATACTGGAGCACCTGGTGGACACGGTGCTCTATTTCGAAGGGGACCGGATGATGCCCTATAGGATGATCCGGGCCATAAAGAACAGGTACGGGCCCGTAGATGAGATAGGGCTTTTCCAGATGAGAAAGGAAGGGCTCGTCAGCGTGGAGCCTTCGCTCTTCTTCCTCTCGGAGCGGGGAAGGGCCGGCTCGGGCAGCACGCTCTTCCCCCATGTGACGGGGTCAAGGCCCCTCATCATCGAGGTGCAGGCCATATGCCCGAAAACGAGCTTCTCCTTTCCCAAGAAGCTCTCCATCGGCTACGATGCCAACCGGCTTTTCGTGCTCGTGGCTGTGTTGGAGAAGGCCTTGGGTATGCCCTTTTTCGACCGCGACGTGTACGTGAACGTCACCGGGGGCATCAAGGTCGTCGAGCCTGCAATCGACCTTGCTGTTGCTGCGTCCATCCTTTCCGCCTATCAGGATAGGAGCTGGGGAGAGGCCGCCTTTTTCGGGGAGGTGGGTCTGACAGGCGAGGTGAGGAGGGTTGTGAGCATGGACCTGCGGCTCCGGGAGTGCGAAAGGCTCCGCATCGGGAAGGTCCTGTGCCCCGCGGGATCGGAGACCTCATCGGGGATAGAGGCGGTACCCGTGAGACATGTCAAGGACCTCTACAAACAGCTCATTGGCCAGCCATCGTCCGCACCCTCCCAGTAAAGGGTTGAGCCCAAGGACGCGTTCCCTTCCCAAGAAACCCTCTCTTTCGCCGCCCCCTTTGAGCCCGCAGAATTCGCATGTGCAGCAGCTCTGTAAGGTATGACGAATGTACTTGACAAGAAAAGGGCAACAATCTAATCTATAAGCAATGAAGATTTCTACGCAAAGCAGATACGGCCTGCGCGCTGTCTTCGACATCGCTTACCACTCGGCTGGAATGTCGACCCAGGTGAAAGACATATCTGCGCGCCAGGCCATCTCTCCCCGGTACATCGAGCAGATCTTCCAGAGGCTGAAAAAAGCCGGCATCATCCAGAGCATCAGGGGGCCTTCGGGTGGATACTACCTCGCAAGGAAGATCGATCAGATCAGCGTCGGCGACATCGTGCGGGCCACTGAGGGAAAGATCGAGCTTGTCCATTGCAGCGGACCGAGAAAGAGCGGCGGCAAGGCCTGCGACAGGATGGGCCAGTGCGTGGTGCGCGACATTTGGATGGAGGCGTCGAGGAGGCTCATGGCATACCTCGATTCGATCAGCCTTGAGGACCTGTGCAGGGAAGCCCAATCGAAAGGCCTGGAGCGGGTCATAGACAAGCACCTTATGTACTACATATAATATCTTCATGAGGAAGAGATCGCTCGGGGATTCAAGAAAGGGTCCTCTTTAGCATCGTTTCCACGTTTTTCCGGGCCCGCCGATCTTATTCTATCCTGGAGGCGCACCATGGCTGCCATTGAAGCGCGTTGTTCCCGGTGGTCGCAGTGGCTTTTGAGCATACTGCGGATTATCACAGGCTTTCTGTTTTTCGAGCACGGGGCAATGAAGCTCTTCGGCTTTCTTGCGCCACCCAACATGCCTTTGCCCCACCTCTTTTCGCTCATAGGGCTCGCCGGGGTCCTGGAATTCTTCGGGGGACTTGCCATTCTCCTCGGGCTATATACGCGGCCCGTGGCATTCATCCTTTCCGGTCAGATGGCCGTAGCCTACTTCATGGCCCACGCGCCGGGAGGCTTCTGGCCTGTCCAGAACAAGGGCGAGGTGGCGGTGCTCTACTGCTTTATCTTCCTCTTTCTCGCAGCTGCCGGAGGCGGTCCGTTGAGCCTCGACCGCCTGTGGAGGAGAGGTCTTTCCCGGCGCGATCAGGGAAGCCCGTCCTAGGTTCTGCATACGTCTATTATCCCTCGGGAGGTATGGTGCATGAAAGTCATGGCGTTCAATGGGAGTGCGCGAAAGAGCTGGAACACGGCGACCCTTCTGTCGAAGGCCCTTGAGGGGGCCTCGGCCCAGAAGGCGAGCACGGACCTTGTCCACCTCTACGAGGTGGATTTCAAAGGCTGCATCAGCTGCTTCGCGTGCAAGACGAAGGGCGGAAGGAGCTACGGCAAATGCGCCGTGAAAGACGGCCTGGCGCCCTTGCTTGCGCGGGCCGCGAAGGCGGACGCCCTCATCATCGGCTCCCCCATCTATTTCGGAGCCGTCACTGGGGTAACAAGGTCCCTCATAGAGCGCCTCTGCTTCCCCTTCATGACCTATACCGATCCGCCGGGATCGCTCTTTCCCCGCAAGGTAAAGACGGCCCTCATCGCCACTATGGGAGCCCCGGAGCAGCATGCCAGGGAGGCCGGCTTTGTCCAGCATGTCGCTTCAGCGGAGAGCCTCCTGAGGATGATCTTCGGGGCATGCGAATCTTTGATGAGCTTCGATACCTATCAGTTCGAGGATTACTCGAAGATGGTGGCGGAGCGCTTCGACCCGGAGCACAAGGCGCGCAGACGGGCTGAGGTCTTCCCGAAGGACTGCGAGGCAGCCTTCCAATTGGGCGCGCGCCTGGCCAGGCGATAGTCCATCCCTCTGAGTCGAGAGTATTTCTTGGTTCGGCCGACCCATGTTCGAATCGCCCCACTAGTGCAGGGTATCCGCCGCCTACAGGCTCTTTCGCACGCCATTCCGAACGTACCGTTGCCCGTCCGGGAAGGCTGTTCTCGCAGATTCGCATCGCGAAGCGTCAAGGGAACTAGTGCTTCAGCTGTTTCTTCGCCGGCCTGATCGTGAGCACCGGGCAGGGCGACCTGCGCACCACCTTCTCTGCGACGCTCCCTATGATGATGTGCTCGAGCCCGCCTCTCCCGTGAGTTGCCATTACCACGAGGTCCATGCCCTCCGTGCGCACGTAGTCCACAATCTCCACGAACGACACGCCCGTGCGCACTGCCTTTACCACGGGAATGGCGGATATGCCCTTCGCCATCTCGTCGAGGTCCTTTCGCACCTCCGCCTCTATGCCCTTCTGCACAGCCACCATGTTCTCGGCTGCCATGAAGGACTCGTAAGGCGTAAAGTAGTCCATGTTCGGGATTACATGAATCAGGTGGATCGTCGAGTCGAATCGCCGCGCGATCTCCATCGCGTGTTTGAGGATATCGGCGGTGTATTCGGAAAAATCGACAGGAACGAGGATCTTGGAGAACATCTCTAGCCCTCCTCTGCCCGGTATTTAGCTTCTTATATACCCGGTTCGTCCCCGAGTCAACAGATTCCCCGGCCTCTGCGAGGGACGTCACCATGGGTGCGCCTCCACGTTTTCCCGAAAGCTCGCCACGCACCCGTTTGCCGCGTTCGGCTTTAGACAACGCTGTTCATGGGGCCGGTTTTTGTGCTATATTTTTTGGGCAAAAGAGGCAAGTGGACCTTTTCAGTCCGGGTGAGGTGGGGTTTTCCCTGGTGGCGAAAGAGAAACTGATTGTTCTGACCTCAACCCTGGCCGAAATCTACATGGGTCAGGGCCTTTTCGAAAAGGCCAGGGAAGTTTACGAGCGGCTTCTCTCGAAGGACCCCGGGAACGATCTTTACCGGAGCAGGGTCTTGCTCCTTTCGAAAGACTCGCCCAGGAAACGAAAGCTGAAGATTTTGTCAGGCCTCTTCAAGGCCATAGAAGAGCGACGCGATGAAAGAGCAGCGATTAAATAGAGTGCTTGAGATCATCGGGCAGAAGGACCTCCATGCCTGCGTCCTCAAGGGGATGGACAACATATTCTATCTTACGGGGTTCCGCGGGTCCGAAGGCACGCTGCTCGTCACGAGGGGAGACGTGGTGGTGCTGACCGACAGCAGGTACATCACCCATGCCCGGGAGGTGGCTGAAGGCTGCACGGTCATCGAGACGAGGCCGAAAGACCGTATCCTGGCGACCCTCTTCGAGCGATACGGCATCACGAGAACGGGCTTCGACAGCTACCACACCATGTATCAGACGTTCCAGACCCTGAAGGAGGAGAGCCCGGGCGTGGAGTTCGTGCCCCTTTCCAACGATATCGAGGCCATAAGGCGGTGCAAGGACCCGGACGAGATCATGGCGGTGAAAAGGGCTGTATCCATCGCTACCGAGGCCTTCGCGAGGGTCATCGAAAAGATAAAGCCCGGGAGGACGGAAAAAGAGATAGCGAACGAGCTCGACTACGCGATGCGCTGCCTCGGGGCTGACGCCCCCTCCTTCGAGACCATCGTTGCCTCGGGCCCGAGGGCTGCCCTGCCCCACGCCCGTCCCACGGACAAGGCACTCGTTGCGCACGAAGAGGTGATTGTGGATTTCGGCTGCCAGGTGAACGGCTATTGCACCGACGAAACCTGTACTATCCCGCTGGGGGAGCCTGCCGGCAAGATAAGGGAGATCTACGAGATCGTCAGGGACGCCAAGCAGAAAGGCATCGAGGCGGTGAGACCGGGCCTGCCCGTCAGGGACCTGGACATGATCGTGAGAGGGTTCATCGAGGGAAAGGGTTATGGGGAATTCTTCCGCCACGGGACCGGCCACGGAGTGGGCATCGCAGTGCACGAGGCGCCGGCCGTCACGATCAACGGGGAAGGGCTCCTCGAAGAGGAAATGATCATCACGGTCGAGCCCGGCATCTACCTTCCCCACGTGGGCGGCGTGCGCCTCGAAGACATGGTCCTCGTCACAGAGACCGGCGGAGAGGTGCTTACCAAGTTGAGAAAAGACTTACTGGAGACGTAAAGGGGGGCAGCAATGGCAATGGTCGTCGCCACAAGTGAGTTCAGGAAGGGCTTGAAGATCCTTCTCGACAACGAGCCGTTCACGATAGTCGAATTCCAGCACGTGAAGCCGGGCAAAGGGGGGGCTTTCGTGCGGACGAGGGTGAAAAGCCTCGTCACCGGGAATGTGCTGGACAGGACCTTCAGATCCGGGGACAAAGTCGAGATCCCGGAGATGGAAGAGAAAGAGATGCAGTACATGTACAAGGAAGGGGTCAACTACTACTTCATGGACGTGAATACGTACGACCAGCTTTTCGTCGAGGAAGAGAACCTGGGCGATGCGAAGAATTACCTGAAAGAAGGCCTGACCATCGATGTCTCCTTCTACAAGGGAAAAGCCATCGGCGTCGACCTTCCCAATTTCGTGGACATGGTCGTGACGAAGACGGAGCCGGGGATGAAGGGCGATACAGCCCAGAACGCAACGAAGCCCGCGGAGCTGGAAACAGGATATGTGATACAGGTGCCCCTCTTTCTCGAAGAAGGGGACATGGTGAAGATAGATACGAGGACCGGGGCTTACATCACCAGGGTATCGAAGTAGGGAAGGCATGTTCATCACGTTCGAGGGCATCGAGGGGTGCGGCAAGACCACGCAGATCGAACTCCTCCACGGATACCTGAGGGGCAAGGGATACCGCGTGGAAAGGACGCGGGAGCCAGGGGGCACGGCCTTCGGCGAGGCTTTGCGCCAGGTGCTGCTCAAGAGAGAATTCCGCGTCCTCCCCCTGTCCGAGCTGCTCCTGTTCATGGCCATCCGGGTCCAGCACATAGAAGAGGTGATTATGCCCGCCCTCTCCGGGGGCGGCATCATCCTCTGCGACAGGTTCATCGATGCAAGCTATGCCTACCAGGGGTACGGACGAGGCATAGATCTCGGCATCATCGGCACCCTCAACCGCCTTGTCACCAAGGGGGTCATGCCCAACCTGACGATCCTCCTCGACTGCGAGGTTGCCACAGGGCTCGCGCGCAAGCTCGTCAAGGAACCGCACGCCGACAGGTTCGAGAACGAGGATGTGTCGTTCCATGAGAAGATCAGGTCCGCTTACCTGAAGCTCGCCGAAGAAGACGCACGAAGGTTCTTCGTTGTAGACGGAGGCCGGGATATCGAGACCGTCCACAGGGCCATAAGGGAAAAGGTGGAGAAGCTGCTGGAGAGCCATGGAGTTTAGAGGGATACTCGGCCACGAGCAGCAGAAGCTCATGCTCTCCTCGCTCGTCGAGAGGGGGAAGCTCCCCCATGCCCTTCTTTTTGCAGGGCCGAAGGGGGTGGGGAAGAGGACCCTCGGCCATGCGCTGGCGCGCCTTCTCTTCTGCGAGGAAGGGAGCGCGTGCGGCGCGTGCCGCGGCTGCCGCCACTTGGCCTCCGCCACCCATCCCGACTTCACGTTCCTCCCCGGGGAGGCATCCATCAAGATCGACGAGCTGCGCGCCATCAGAAAAGAGGTGTACGAGCAGCCTTTCGAGGCGCCCCTGCGCATGGTTCTCATGGACAACGCGGAGGCCATGACGCGGGAAGCGGCGAATGCACTCCTGAAGACGCTGGAGGAGCCGCCGCCCTCGAACCTGTTCCTCCTCGTCTCGTCGGGGGAGCAGGAGATCCCCCTCACCGTGCGCTCCCGTTGCATGCGCATCGGCTTCGGCCCCCTTCCCAGGGAGACGGTACGCCTCTATCTCGAGGCCTCAGCGGGATGCAACCCTAGCCAGGCTGACATCCTCGCAGGCCTGGCAGGGGGCAGCATCGCCTCGGCCCTCTTCTGGATGGAAGAGGAGCACTTCGCCATGCGTTCGAGGATCGCATCCCTCATTACGGGCAAGCGGCAGGGCTTTACCAGGGTGGCCCTCCTCTCGGAAGCCATTGCCGCTGGTGGGCACGAGGCAGAGTACCTCTTTTTTCTCCTCTCATTCCTCCGGGATGTGTGGTGGCTCCACGAGACGGGCGATGTTGCGGGCCTCACGAACAAGGACCTCAAGGGCTCCATGGAGCCCTCGGATGCGGCACGGTCCCTTTGGGCGCGCACCTGTCTCGGGAGGGTACAGGAGACAATGAGGACCCTGCGCTACAATGTGAACAAGTGGCTCGCCATAGAGCACCTAATGATAGACGTGATGAGGCCCGCATGAAATCGTGCCGCGTGAAATTCGACCACGTGACCGGCACCATTGAGCTGGAGACAGGCGAGGACCTCGTCCCGGGAGACCAGGTGGTCTGCGAGTTGGACAAGGGGGAATGCCTGGGCGTGATCGCCACGGAGCCCAAGGAGACCTCCCGGGAGGGCTTAAGGCGCATACTCCGGAAGGCCTCCCCTGAAGAGATCGCCTCCCATAGGGCCTTGAGGCAGAAAGAAGGCCACGCATTCAGCGTCTGCAAGCGGAAGATCGAGGAGATGAAGCTTCCCATGAAGCTCCTCAGGGCAGAGTACCTCCTCAACGGATCGAAGCTGCTCTTCTACTTTTTCTCGGAGGACAGGGTGGACTTCAGGGATCTCGTGAAAGAGCTGGCCAAGGAGTTCAAGGTGCGCATCGAGATGCGCCAGGTCGGCGTAAGGGACGAGGCCAAGATGATCGGGGGCCTGGGCAACTGCGGAAACGTGGTCTGCTGCAAGCGCTTCCTCAATTCTTTCTCCATCGTCTCCATCAAGATGATGAAGGAGCAGAACCTGCTCCTCAACCCCTCGAAGATCTCCGGCGTGTGCGGCAGACTCATGTGCTGCCTGGCCTACGAGTACGGCATGTACGTGGACCTGAAGAAGGACTTCCCCAAGGTGGGCAAGAGGGTGATGACGCCCCAGGGGGAGTGCAAGGTGGTGAAGCTCAACGTGCTCACCCGGACCGTTACGGTGGAGACTGCCGAGGGCAGGGAGGTGACCTTTCCCGTAGGGGACGTGAAGCTTCCCAAAAGCGGAGAGACCTAAAACAAGGTGAGAATTCCCTACTACATTACCACCCCCATCTACTACATCAACGACGTGCCCCATATCGGCCATGCTTACACCACGGCTGCTGCGGACGTCATGGCCCGGTATAGGAGGATATGCGGGTACGACGTCTTCTTCCTCACCGGCGTCGACGAGTACGGCCAGAAGGCTGAAAAGGCAGCCCAGGCCCAGGGCATCAGACCCCAGGAGCTTGCGGACAGGATGGTGCCCACTTTCACCAGCCTCTGGACGATGCTGAACATCAGCAACACGGGCTTTGTCAGGACCACAGGGCCGGACCACAAGAAGGTGGTCCAGTACCTGTTCGAGAAGATCAGGGCCAAGGGCGATATCTACCTCGGCCAGTACGAGGGCTGGTACTGCATACCCTGCGAGACGTACTTCACCGAGCTTCAGGCCAAAGACAACACGTGCCCCGATTGCGGGCGGGCGCTCGAGAGGCTCAAGGAGGAGAGCTACTTCTTCAAGATGTCCTCGTACAGCGGGGCCCTCCTCAGACACCTGGAGGAGCATAAGGCGTTTGTCCTGCCCGACATGAGGTACAACGAGGTGGCAAGCTTCGTGAAGGGGGGCCTGCGCGACCTCTCCATAAGCAGGACCACGTTCACGTGGGGCGTGCCCGTGCCCGGAGACCCAAGGCACGTGATCTACGTCTGGTTCGATGCTCTGGCAAACTACCTGACCGGCATCGGGTTCCAGACGGACATGGACCTCTTCGAACGGTTCTGGCCATGCGACGCGCACCTCATCGGAAAGGACATCCTCAGGTTTCACGCGGTCTACTGGCCCTCCTTCCTATTGTCAGCGGGCCTGGATCTGCCGAAATCCGTCTTCGCCCACGGGTGGTGGACGCAAGAAGGCCAGAAGATGTCGAAATCTTTAGGGAACGTCGTCGATCCCGTGGGTGTGGTCAGGGAGTACGGCGCAGACGAATTCAGGTTCTTTATGTTCCGGGAGGTCCCCTTCGGCCTGGACGGCGATTTCTCCCGGGAAGGCATCAAGGCCCGCATTAACGGGGACCTGGCGAACGACTTCGGCAACCTCGTAT
>CAYZAF010000156.1:0-4967 GCA_964476435.1 uncultured Syntrophaceae bacterium | reverse complement strand
TTCACTCCATGATTAGCTCGAAGGGCCCAAGAGCACCCGTCCGTTTGGAGGGCTATTCCTTCCAATTCGCTTGCCGCCTCCGGTGCTGACCCGTCCATACGCAAGACTCGCTCACGCACCGATTGCGGACCCACCCGCGGCTCCGTAAGGGTGGTGGCCGCGGGTTCTAGCCCTTTAGTTCTCGTATGTGACGCTCCGCAAAGAGGAACGCCCTACCGTCGGTATGTGCCACGGAATCAGGCGCGTGGATTAAGGAGAAGCCCCGCATCTTATAGACGCGGGGCTTGCCTGTTGATTCCTTGTACGCTCGTCTTTCGTGACGGGTGCCCCAGCGCCTCCCGGCGATGCGAATCGAGAAGGAACAGTCCTCCGCGGACGGGCAAGATAAGGAACCTACGGATAGTGACGCCCTTGCGGCCCCATAATGGGGCCGTGGTTGTAAACGCTTCTTCATCGCCGGGTCGGTCGGCTTTCTAGACCCGGCGTGGATGGACAATCGGATGGAGGGATCGATGATATGTGGATGCGATCTGAGGCTCACTGACCGAGGATAATACTTGCGTATATCCGAGGGCGTGAGACGAAGAGCGCGCCGCAGAGCGCGATCCTGAACATGCGGTTGGCCGGACACCTATAACCCCCACTTCGCCTTACCCGCAGATCGCGATACTGAACATGCGGTTGGCCGGACACCTAGAAGTTCACAAGAGACAACAAGCACCTAACTCACCACTAGACCGTACGAGCAGCCAGCAACGCGGCGCCCACGGCATCCACGATAAGGCCCGGCTCCCTGCAGTCGCCGACAACATACACCTCCGGAACCTTCCCCCGGAGGGCTTCCGCGAGGGCAGTATCCGGGGCGAGGGGCAAGGCGAAGATCACGGTATCAGCCTCGATGGTCTGCCTGCGTCCTTCCCTATCGACGATAGCGAGGCCCTTTTCGTTGACCTCCACGTATTCTCTCACCCCCCCGATCATGGGCACGCCCTTTTTCTCGAACCAGGCGAAGAGATACTCCTTCATGGTCATGACCAGTCCTTCCCCCGTGACCTCGGCCTTGTCAACGATGGTGACCCTTCTCCCCCGCTTCGTAAGGAACTCGGCCAACTCGCACCCCTGTATGGCGCCACCCACAATGGCAACCCTTTTGCCTATGGGCATATAGATCTTCGACAGCCGCCGGAGCAGATGGGGGTCAAGGAACCTCAAGCAGAACTTGAGCTGTCTATGTAACTCTCCGCCGCTTTTCACGTTGGACCTGTCCGACCCGCGTATCTGCGTCACCCCCGATAACCCTCCCGTGGCCACAAAAACAACGTCCGGCTTTATGCGCTCCACTTCGGAGACGTCCGCCGCCTTCCCGAGGCGCACCTTGACACCCAGCGTGAGAAGTTGGCGTTCAAGATAGCTGACCATGGACGGGAGATCTTCCGGATGGTCTCCTTTCACGATTGCCGCGAGGGGAAGGAGGCCTCCCAGCTTGTGCGATTTTTCAGTCAAAAAGACGTCATGGCCCCTCAGGGCCGATACCCTGGCTGCCTCCATGCCCGCCGGTCCGCCGCCAATGACAAGGACCCTTTTCTTCCTCTCAGCCTTTTCGATGGAGACATACGGCGTGCCTGAAAGGCCATTTATCCTGCACCGTCCCCTGCCGCCAAGGCAAAAGTCGCAGGCCGTGCAGGGGGCAATATCTTCCACCCTCCCGGCGGCAAGCTTGTTGGGAAGCTCCGGGTCTGCGTGGAGGCGGCGCGTCATGGCTATGAAATCGGCCCAGCCCTGCTGCAAAGCCCTCTCTCCCAGCTCCGGGTCCATTCTCCCCACCACCGTAACCGGGATAGATACGACCTTTCTTATGCCCGCGGCGAGCGGTATGTTCGCCCCTGCCCCCTTGCGGCTCGCGTCGTATTCCTTGGGAAAGGCGTCAACGGGAATGGGAGGCTCAGGGTAGAAGAGCGCATCGGGAAGGAACCCGCCCACATGCCATCCTATCCAGTGATTCCGCACCTGGATGGCATCTGCGCCGGCCTCATCCAATAGTCTTGCGATGGCGAGGCTCTCATAAGGGGTAAGGCACTTGTTGTCATCTATGCCCACGGCCCTTCCCACTTCGATGCCGTTGATGATCACGGAGACGGGGAAGTCGGTTCCCAGGAGCCTCTTTGTCTCCCGAATGACCTGCACGAGGAGGCGTGATCTGTTCTCCAGGCTGCCCCCATACGCGTCTTCCCTTCTGTTCCAGAACGGCGAGAGGAAGTTGTGAAAGAGGTGACTGCTCCCGGCGTTGATGTCCACCCCATCGAACCCTGCCTTAGCCGCCCGCTGAGCCGCTTTCGCGAACTTGTCTACGATGCCCTCGATCTCCGGTATCGTGAGGGCCCTGGGCCGCTCATTATGGTGATCATTGGGATTCTCCAGGTACACGGGCGATGCAGCGACCGGCGGACCGGGGTAAAGGGGGTTTTTCTCGCGGCCCCACTTTACCTGCCACGGCCCATCGTGGTTCAGGGCCAGAAAGGTCGGACACCCGTACTTGTGGATTACTCCGACCAGTTCGCGGAAGCCTTCTATGTATTTATCGTCGTCGATGCGATACCGATTCCTGTAGCGCGCGCCCCAGGGGTAATCAACCGTGGCCGCTTCAACGATGAGGAGGCCGACCCCGCCCTTGGCAATGCGTTCGTAGTAGGCGAGCACCTCTTCCCTCATGTGGAGATCGTCTTCATGCCACATGAGCATGCCGGCCCCTGACTTGATGATCCGATTTCTCGTCCTTACCTGCCCAATCCGGCCGGGTCCGAGAAGCTTCTCGAATGAAGCGCCCTTCCTGGCCCTTTCAAGCCAGACTCTCCCTCCTTTCATCTTGCCCTTTTGTGCCTCCCATGGAACATTGTGCTTTTCAGTTCAGAACATTATACTATATCCTGTCCGGCTGCTATCTGCGCCGCGCTCTCGGAAGGCAGAACATCATTGCACACGTGACTAAAGCTGTGATACACATTTAGACAACCCAGGGGATGGGGCGGGTCGACGAACCAAGAAACAGAGGTGATCGCACACGGATGGGGGCTTCACTGGTAGAGGTGAAGGGCGTCACTTACACGCTCAACGGAAGACGCATCCTCGACGACGTCTGGTGGACGGTGAGAGAGGGCGAGAACTGGGCCATTCTCGGTCCCAACGGGGCTGGAAAGACGACCCTCCTGAAACTCGTGTGCGGCTATCTATGGCCCAACGGCGGGGGTCAGATCCTCCGTCAGGGGAAATCGCACGCGGATCTGGGGGTGCTCCGCCGGAGCATCGGATGGGTGACGTCGACCCTCGTCACCGACATACCGAGGGGCGAGAAAGCCCTCAACACGGTGCTTTCCGGGATGTACGCGCAGATAGGTCTCTGGTCCTTGCCTTACGAACGGCCGAAAGCAGACGACGTTGAAGCGGCGGCACGATGTCTCGACCAGCTGGATTGCGACGGAATTGCAGAACGTCCTTTTGGCACCCTGTCCCAGGGTGAGCAGCAAAAAGTGCTAGTCTGCCGCGCCTTGATGGCCGAGCCCTTGCTGCTCATACTCGATGAGCCGTGCGCAGGCATGGACCCCGGCGCCCGCGAGACTTTCCTGTCCGCCCTGTCCGCCATAGGGCAGATGGGAGGTCTCCCCGTCCTTATCTACACGACCCATCACCCCGAGGAGATTCTTCCCGCCTTTGAGAGGACCCTCGCTTTGAAAGAGGGGAAAATCATCGCAAAGGGTGCGACGGACCACATACTTACGTCCGAGTTGCTCTACGGCCTCTATGGCATCTCCCTCCACTTGGCGAAAAAGAAGGGCCGGTACTGGCCAATGCCTCAATGACGTCCTCTTTTGCTTTTGGGCATGCGAGGGGGGCAGCCGCGACGCGTTAGACTAGTGAGCCTCTGTCTAAAAGTCTTTACGACTCCATGCACCCGTCCCCATCCATGTATATACTCTCCCCTGAGACTACCCGACTCGAGGAGGATTCCCTATATGGAGAGAAAAGGTGCAGTGTTGTTTCGAGGCATGCCTCTGACGCTCGTGGGCGATGAGAAGAAGGCCGGCGACAAGGCCCCTTTCTTCGTAGCCCTCGACAAGGACCTCACCCCGGTCCGCCTTTCCGATTTTTCCGGCAAGGTAAAGATCATCAGCGTGACCCCGTCGCTGGATACGCCTGTCTGCAATCTTCAGGCGACAACGTTCAATGAGCGCGCGCAATCCCTGTCCGACGAGGTGGCGCTCATCAACATAAGCATGGACCTCCCCTTTGCCATCGCACGCTTCTGCGCATCCGCCGGCATCGATAGGCTCAGGACCCTCTCCGATCACAGAGAGGCATCGTTCGGCTTGAGCTACGGCGTGCTTGTGCAGGAGCTGCGGCTCTTAGCCCGATCCGTCTTTATCATCGACAAGGCTGATATCATCCGTTATGTGGAGATCGTGCCTGAGATGACAGACGAGCCCAACTACGACCGGGCCCTGGAGGCGGCGCGGAAGCTCGTGTGACCGGGAGCGCTTTCGCAAGCCCCGCCCTGTGGGGTTAGGTCAAGGAGCGCAATAAATCGCGTTTGATTCCTATGCGGGAAGCCCCACCCTGTGGGCAAGGAGCTTCACTTTCGTTCCGCCGGAAGGCCTATTTCGCGCCGTACTGATCGCGCGGCCGAGTAGCGATGGCAAGCCTCGTGACGCAGAGTCTGCCGCAAGGCTTCCAGGAGCTCCATCACCTGTCCATGCGCCATCAGCCCGATCCGCAATAAATCACCCTGCTGCGAGCGGACAGGGTAGAGGCCCCTGTAGCATTCCTTTCGGCGCGGCGAGAGGCGAAACGAGCCTCTGCCTTTGACATAGGGGCCGTTTTCTCTTATCATGTTTCTCTCACATCATGGAAAAAGGGGTGCGGATCATGTCCGAAGGAATGATGAACACGAAGGAAGTGGCCCGCTATCTGGGGAT
>CAYZAF010000155.1:0-4956 GCA_964476435.1 uncultured Syntrophaceae bacterium | reverse complement strand
TCATTTGCGGAAATGAGAGAAGCTAAAACGGGGATGGCGACGCTTTTCGCTGACCTAAAGCGCGAGACAGCTGCCTTTTTCCCAGCCGCGCCATGACGCGTGAAAAAACGGGCTCAGAGGAGATTGGGCAGCGGGCAGCTCTTCTCTGTCCTAAAGGAGATCGGTCAGATCTGCTGCAAGCCGTTCGAGCGTGTCCCGGGACATGGCAGAGGGCTCCCTCCTCCGTTCACCGGTGACGCGGTCATAGAGCACCTGCTCGACCGATATGCCTGCCGCAGGGTCAACCACGATCTCGAAGAAGGCTATCTTGGTCCCCACCACCCAGGGAGTCGCACTCCTCAGTACCGTTCTCTTTTCGGGACCTCCGGCCTCGGTCACGACGAGCCCCCCTTCCATGTACAGCAGTCTCTTCTGCAGAGGGAAAGGCTCGACCGAGAATCGCTCGCCGTTGGAAGGCCTGATCTCGAAGGAATCGAACAGGCAACGGATACGGTCACAATCACGCAGCCTAATCGTGTAGTGGAACTCTCCCGACTGCGTGCTGATCAACCCTTCCGCTGTGGCAGGCCCCCGGATGTCGTCCGGTATGAAACGTCTTTTCCTGCTCATTCATTGCCCTCAATACTGTCTTGTCCCACGCGCATGCGCGGTCTTGGCACAACGGCCTTCAAGAAGCGGCACTGGCCCAGATCGTTCTTGATTTAGAGACAGAGATCGCCATGCATCGGCGCAAGACCGAAAACTCGCAACGTGTGGTACCATACGACTGCAGGAGCATACTCCACTCAAAAAGGCAGCTCCCCCCTCATTCCCAAGAAACCCGCGGGTCCGCCCAGGCTTCTGCCTCTGTCCTCGAAAGATTGGCATGCTGTCCTCTTCGGACTTCGGAAGAAGACGGACCATGCGCCAAGGCTATCACAAAATATCCCGCACTTCAAGACCAATGAGAGCAAGATTGACAGGGCAGGATGACGGGAGGGCTCTTTTGCGCTTAAGAGGCAATGTTCGCCCCCATGCTAGGCAGACCTTTTTGTTATATAATGGTGGACCCCATGGAGAAGGAAGCGCCGGATGATTGGCAGGAATAACCAGGTTTGCGTCTATCTTCTTCTGCTCCTCGCGGCAGTGATCCCGCTTTCCTTCCTTGGCCTGTCGAATCACGGTGTCTGGACCCCCGACGAGCCCAGGGTAGCGGAGATTGGACGGGAAATGGCATTGAGCCATAGCCTTGCGGTGCCGAGCCTCGACCAGAAACCTTTCCTCGAGGAGCCCCCCCTCTACTATGCTGCCATCGCTGGCGTGTTCGACGTCTTTGGGAGGGCTTCAGACAAGACCGTGAGGATACCTTCTGCCGTCTTCGCCTTGGGCGGCGCATTGGCCGTCTTCTTTCTGGGCAACATGCTCTTCGGGCCGAGGACCGCCTTCATTTCGGCATTTATCCTCGCCACGGGGAGTGAGTATTTCCGGGTAGCCCACTGGGTTGTCGTCGACAGCGCCCTGGCCTTCTTTGTCATTGCGGGCCTCGCCTTTTTCATGGCGGCGTACCTGTCCCCGGGCAGGGGTAGGCGCTTTCTCTTCTATGCCCTGTGCTACGTGTCCTGCACCCTGGCCTTTTACACAAAGGGTTTCATAGGCATCGCAATTCCTGGCCTCGCGATACTCTCATTCGTGGCAGCAGACAGGAACATGAGGGAGCTCCTGAAGATGCATCTCTGGCTCGGCTTCGTTGTCTTCCTCGTCATGGCGCTGCCCTGGTTTCTTGCCCTCTGGCGAGAGGGGGGAGCCGAGTACCTGAAGGTTTTCCTCGTGCATAACCACCTGGAAAGGTTCGCTGGAGGCTCGACTGGCCACAGCCAGCCCTTCTACTACTACCTGACCCAGTTCCCGGGGGGGTTTCTGCCGTGGAGCATACTGGTGGCGCCCGTGCTCTATTGGAGCTTTCGAAGAGAGGGGCAGAAAGAGGGCAGGCAGAGAAAGGGCATGCTCTTTGCGAAAAGCTGGTTCATCTCAGGGTTTGTCCTTCTGAGCGTTGCGTCCACGAAGAGGGTGCTCTATCTCATGCCCATCTTCGCGCCCATCGCGCTTCTGACCGCCTCATACATAGAGGGGACCCTGGCGCGGAAGCATCTCAGGTGGTTCGAAGGGGCTTTCTCCCTTCTCTTCGGCCTCGTCCTTCTTGCGGTCAGTCTCGTTGTCATACCTCTGGCTTTCTACGGGTCAAAGAAGTTCGGGTTTCACCTATTGGCGAAAGAGCTCTGCTGGATCGTCTTCTTCTCGATAGCCTCGTGCGTCCTCTCCCTCGCGGCCCTTGGAAAGTATGGAAGGGACAGGGGGCGTTTCTGGGCCTACTCGGGCGCTTCTCTCTTCTCCCTTCTCCTCCTCTGCTTGATTGCTGCGACGCCCCTCATTGACCGATACAAGACCTTCGTCCCCTTCTGCGATGCGATCAAGGCGGCAGGGCCTGCATCGACGATCATATACGGCTACCAACCCGACGAGACCCTGAGGGGTGCGGTGCCTTTCTATACGGGGCGTTTCCTGAAGGAGATAGATTCCCTAGCCCCCATGGAAGAGGCCCTGGACAAGGGGGATAACGCCATTGTCGTCATAAGGGACGAGAAAGGCCAGCGGGAAAAAGAGCTGCTCTCGACAGGAAGGCTGTCGATCCTCGCCAGATACGGAATGGGTGCGGACCGGGCTCTGGTGGTCTTCAAGAAAGATCATAGGGGCCCCTATCGGTAGAGGTCCCTCACCACGTCGCTTAAGCCTAAGGCCTCCAGAGAGTCCTTCGACGGGAAGAGAGTGGACTTGTCCCAATCCATGGCCCCGAAGAAATTGTCGGCCAGCTTCTCGTGATCAACGGTGATCCCTTTTAGCGGGCCCTCCGCGAGAGGGGGCTTGCCGACGCATCTCACGGGGATCTTATTGTCCGAGCGCCTCTGTCCTTCCCGCAGATTGAACACATGTCTCATGTTCATGATGCGCTGACCCGTTCGGACCAGATCGATTGCCGAGCCGGTCACGGCTTCGATAAAACCAGGCAGGGCTTCCTGAGGCATGGAGAATCCAGCGAAATAGCACGTGCCGGCGCAGTTGAGAACCTCGGTGATGCACGTGATGGCCATGTCTACCTCTCCCCTGGCATCGTAGTTGTATCTCACTTCCTTGGGCTGTCCGAAATCGGGTATGCCGAGCCCGCCTTTCACGTGGCGGGCCGGGGTGGGATCATACTGGTAGGTCCTCGAGAACCAGGGGGAGAACCGCGGGTCGTGCATGGGCAGCTCGATCCCCTTCACCGTCTGCAAGTATTGGGACCCCTTCCCCAATACTTGCGCTGCCTTCTCAGAACCCATGGCCAGGACCTTGCCGAAGCCTGTCTGGTCTGCGATGGCTTGGGTGAGGGCCACGATGGCCGCGCTATTACCCCACCTGAGCTCGATGCCCCCTGTGTCGGCCTTTGTGAATACGCCGTTCTCGTAGCATTCTACTGCCCACGAGACAGTGCAACCGACTGATATGGTGTCCAACCCGTACCGGTTGCAAAGGTCGTTGCACTTTATGATGGACTCGATGTCGTCATTGAGGGCCATGGTGCCGAAGGCCGCCAGGGTCTCATACTCGGGACGGTCCGTGTCTCCCACCGGCCATTTGCCGTCTTCCACCCTATAGTTGGCCCCGCAGGCAAGGGGGCATTGGGCGCAGGCGTACTTCCTCACGTTATACTTGGCGTCAAAGGTGAAAGTGCCGAGCTTGGTCAGTTGCTCCTCTCCCATGTCCACGGAGCCAGCGCCGCCCCAATTCTTTATCGGGGAATCCCCTGAGAGGCCCCCGCCCGTGGTCGTTCCACCCGTGCCATAGCTGCCCCAGAGCTTCACCTGCTCGGCCGTGGGTCCATTCTTCATCCATTCCAGCACCGTGCTATTGATCTTCTTGACCTGTTCCGGATTGGCCACGGGTATTTTCCCTGTGCCTCTCACGGCAACCGCTTTGAGGTTCTTGGAACCCATAACCGCGCCGCAGCCGCCGCGGCCTGCGGCCCGGTGTTTGTCGTTTATCACGCAAGCCATGGGGGACTGCTTCTCCCCTGCAGGACCGATAAGGGCCGCGCGCATGTCCTTTTCGCCTGTCTCTTCAACGAGGGCCTGCAGCGCATCCGTGCAGTCCTTCCCCCAAATGGCCTTGGCATCCCTCATCTCGGCCTTCCCATCCTTGATGAACAGGTAGACCGGCTTGGTCGCAGCGCCAGACACAAAGACGCCGTCGTAGCCCGCCCTTTTCAGCTCCGGGCCGAAGAACCCGCCGGAGTTCGCATCATTCCATTCGCCCGTAACCGGGGACTTGCAGACGACCGTGTACCGGCCGCCGAAAAAGGCACCGCTCCCGTTGAGCGGCCCAGAGATGAACCCCAGAATGTTGTCGGGGCTTAAGGGGTCAACACCCGGTTTCATCATGTCGTAGAGGATCCTCGCCCCGATCCCGTACCCACCCACAAAGTCTTTGGCCATTTCCTCTGAAAGTGTCTTTTCCTCCAGAGTCCCCTTCGTTAAGTCCACAAAAAGTAATTTCCCCGCGTACCCGCCTTTCATGGGTCCCTCCCTGCTGAAGATGATTGTGAGCATTAATGCTGCGGCCGAACCTTTACCAGTGCCCGCCTCATAAGAAGCGCCTTGTCGATCGTTAGGCCGCTCAGCCTGCTACGGATTGTACCATTGATCACGCGTGAAGACCACATAAACGCGATGGAGGGAAAAGAATCTTTCGGGGGCCCCTATGTACCGTATGACATACAGGGAGACAAAAATGGTCAAGAGTATGTGCCGTACAGACGGCGATCCTATCCCGCTGCAAGGCCGCATTCGGCGACTGGTCCCGCTATGAGCCCCATGGGGTTGATCTGGCTTGCCGTAAAGCCGGTCATGCGGCGGGAGACAACCGCTTCTACGAATGCCTTGTGAA
>CAYZAF010000154.1:0-7712 GCA_964476435.1 uncultured Syntrophaceae bacterium | reverse complement strand
AACCGGAACGCGACGACATTTCTCCCTGTTGAGGGGTATACGGCTCCAGAAGTCGGCCGGCTCGCGGCCCTTGCGTCGGCAGCAGACGAGACGCCCGAGGGGAAGAGCATCGTTCGACTCTACGAGAAGGAGAGCGCAGGAGCACTCGATGCGCCGCCGGATGCCGTCTTCGTTCCCTTCACCGCGCAGACCCGCATGAGCGGCGTCGATCTTTCCGACGGCAAGGCAATACGCAAGGGGGCATCCGACGCCGTCATCGAATTTGTCAAAGAGAAACGGGGCTCTGTGCCGCCCGACCTCGAAGGGATCGTCCGCACGGCGGCCTCCAACGGTGCGACGCCGCTCGTCGTCGCCGACGGCGGCAAGGTCGTGGGGGTGGTCGTGCTGGAAGACATCTTGAAACCCCATATGAGCGAGCGATTCGCCCGCCTCAGGAAAATGGGCTTGAGGACGGTCATGATCACCGGTGACAACCCCCTCACCGCTGCCTTTATCGCTGCCAAATCAGGGGTCGACGACTTCCTCGCCGAAGCGACGCCCGAGACGAAGCTCGCCTACATCCGGAAAGAGCAGACTGGCGGCAAGCTTGTCGCCATGATGGGGGACGGCACGAACGATGCCCCGGCTCTTGCCCAGGCGGACGTGGGCCTCGCGATGAACGCGGGCACGCAGGCGGCAAAGGAGGCGGCCAACATGGTCGACCTCGACAGCGACCCCACGAAATTGATCGAGGTCGTGGAGATCGGAAAACAGCTCCTCATCACGAGGGGGTCTCTCACGACCTTCTCCATCGCGAACGATGTGGCGAAGTACTTTGCCATAATCCCGGCGCTCTTTGCAGGCACCTTGCCGTGGCTCGGGACCATCGATATCATGCACCTCCACTCGCCTACCTCGGCCATCCTCTCTGCGGTGATATTCAACGCGATCATCATTCCCCTCCTCATCCCCGTGGCGCTGAAGGGGGTGAGGTACATGGCCCTGGGCGCCGATGCGCTCCTTCGGAGAAACCTCGCGATCTGGGGTCTGGGAGGGGTGATCGTCCCCTTCATCGGCATAAAGTTGATCGATCTTATCATGACGTGGCTACATTTCGTGTAGCCAGGGAGGCATGAAATGGCACGGAACATTGTGAAAAGCATCCTGCTCCTCTTCTTCGGAGTGGTTATTGTGTGCGGCCTCTATCCCTTTGTCCTCTGGGTGGTGGGCCAGATCGTCTGCCCTTTTGAAGCGAACGGGAGCATGGTCAAGGGGCCGGACGGCAACGTCGTAGGCTCCCTGTTGATCGCCCAGCCCTTCACGAAGGACGAGTACTTCCAGCCCCGGCCTTCGGCCGCCTCGTACGACGCGTCCGCGTCGGCTTCATCCGCTCTGTCGGCAAACAACTATGCCCTGCGCGACCGGGTCGCCAGAACTGTCGGACCAATTGCCACCTTTCGAAACGGCAAGCCCGCGGCGGCTGACGTCGAAGCCTGGTTTCACGAGGACAAGTTCGAGGGCAATCCTCATATTGTTGCCCAGTGGGCAGACCTCCACAATAGTCTTGCCCAGGGCTGGGTGAAGGCAGATGCTGCGCACGGCGCAATCGTGGATGAGTGGGCAAAGGCGCACCGGGATCTCGTAGCCCAATGGATCAAGAACAACCCAGGGACGCCGCAGCCGAAGGCCCCTGATCTCGCCGTGATCTTCTTCGAAAACTTCTCCGGGGAGCATCCGGGCGAATTCCCCGCTGCCGTCACCAGGAAAGGGCCCGACGGCAAGGAGGTCACCACGATCGAGCCGGTCAGGGAGGGCCCTGATATTCAATCGACCTTCTTCGACATGTGGCGGCAGGATCATTCTCAAGTTGATCTTCTGGACGTGCCCGGCGACCTCGTGACAGCATCCGCCTCAGGCCTCGATCCCCACATCACGCTTCAGAATGCCTCGTACCAGTTGAACCGGGTGGCCTCCAGGTGGGCCTCCGATCTGAAGCGCGATCCCGGTGAGGTAAAAAAGGAGATTTCCCAGATACTGGAGGCGGCTTCCGAGGTGCCCTGGTACGGCCTCGCCGGCGAGCGCATCGTCAATGTCCTCGAGGTCAACCTGGAGCTGCGGAAGAAGTATGGTGCGCCGAGGTGATGCCCCATTCCCAAGAAGGAGAACCTCCCCCTTCGCCGCTATGGCCCGCCAAGGGTTACCTGAATGCATCCTTGTGCGTGGTGCTCGCTACGGTCGCGGGCAGGATGGTTGCTCCTTTTTCCGACAACACAACAGTCACCCTCCTCTATCTCCTTGCCGTGCTTGTCAGTGCGGCCTCCTGGGGGAGGGGACCTTCACTTTTTGCTTCGTGCCTTGGGGTGCTTGCGCTCGATTTTTTCTTTGTCCCGCCCGTTTTAAGCTTTGCGGTTGACGATCCAAAGGATCTGACCACTCTGGCAATCTTTCTTCTCGTGGGCATCGTCACCGGGACCATAGCCACGAGACTCAGAGGGGAAGCTGAAAAAACGAGGCAAAGGGAGAAGAGGACCCTTGCTCTTTACAGCCTCAGCCAGCAAATGGCCTCACAGACGGACCTGAATGAGATCGCAAGATTATTTGCGCGGACCCTTGCCGAGGCAGCAGGGGGCAGGGTATCCATTCTGATGCCTGACAGGGGAGGTCTCGTCTTGCGCGAGGTGGCTACCCATCCGTTTGGAGGCACGTCGCTCAATGAGAAAGAAAAGGCCGTTGTCCAATGGGTCTTGGAGCACGGCCGGCCTGCGGGTAGGGGAACGGAAATCCTGAGGCATGCGAGCGAGCTGGTCTTCCCTGCCAAGGCAGGCACGAAAACCATTGCTGCCCTGATCATCGATCTGAACGTGACTAATGAGACCCTTCCGTCAGAACAGCAGCAGCTTTTCGAAGCCTTCGCCAACCTGGCAGCCGTTGCCATAATCCGAACAAGGCTGGCGCAGGAAGCCCAACAGGTCCAATGGCTTGCCGAATCGGAGAAACTGCATCGGGCGCTACTCAATTCCATTTCTCATGACCTCCGCACTCCCCTGGCCTCCGTCATGGGTGCCGTGACCGGGCTCCTTGAAGAAGGAGGCCCATGCGACGAGGAAACGACGAGAGCTTTTTTGGAGATGATCAAGGAGGGGGCCTTGAGGATGAACCGTTTTGTCGCAAACCTCCTCGATATGGCCCGTCTCGAAAGTGACACATTGCGCCTGAAAGCAGAATGGTGCGACATACAGGACATCGTCGGGGTCGCTTTGAGGGACATGCGTGATACCCTTGGGGACCGCAGGGTGGCCATCGATATCCCCTCAGATCTTCCCTTCGTCAAGGCGGATTTTGCCCTTCTGGAGCACGTCCTGATCAATCTGCTGGAGAATGCGGTGAAGTACTCTCCCCCAGGGAAAGAGATCAGCCTCGTTGCTCGATCGACGGGGACGGAGCTGCTCGTGACCGTAGCCGATCAGGGGCAGCCAATCCCGAAAGATGAAAGACAGCATGTGTTTGAGAAATTCTACCGGCTTCAGTATTCCGGGGGCACGGCCGGGACCGGGCTCGGACTGTCCATCTGCAAAGGGATCATTGAAGCCCACGGCGGCCTCATATGGGTCGACCCCTCATCTCAACCGGGCAACCGCTTCACCTTCTCGCTGCCGGTGCTGGAGCAGCCCTCGATGCAAGCCGAAAAAGAAGAGGAAGAAAGCCATGGCCGCTGACCATGTTCGGATACAATGAGTTGTCACCATGCTATAATGGGCCCTAAAGAGAGGCCGGAGACCCGTGGCTGAAGGGGCACGCATACTGGTCATAGATGACGAGCGCGAGATACGGCGCATGCTCCGTGTCGCCCTTTCCACCCACGGCTATGCCCTGTCGGAGGCTTCTTCGGGAAAGGAAGGGCTGAGAGAGGCAACCATCTTTCATCCCGATCTAGTCATCCTCGACCTGGGCCTCCCCGATCTCGACGGCATGAACGTGATCGCACGGCTGCGGGAGTGGACGCAGGTGCCTGTTATCGTTCTCTCTGTCCGGGAACGGGAGGGAGACAAGATCAGCGCCCTAGACGCGGGCGCCGATGATTACATTACCAAGCCTTTCAGCATGGGAGAGCTCCTCGCGCGGATCAGGGTCGCCATCAGGCACTTTGCGAAAACCGAGGATGAACCCGTCCTCTTCTTCGGTGATCTGACCATTGATCTGGCGCAGCGGCAGGTTTTGCTCAAGGGGCAGGAAGTGCGGCTGACGCCCACGGAATATGAAATACTGAGGTACCTGTCGCTCCGCCCGGGAAGGGTCGTCACGCACGGTCAGCTGCTGCGGGTTGTCTGGGGGCCTCATTGTCAGGAGGAGACCCATTATCTGCGCGTCTACGTAAGCCATTTGCGCCGCAAGATAGAGGCCGACCCGACCCGGCCGCGCTACATACTCACTGAGCCTGGCGTAGGCTACAGGTTCACCTCAAGCGACTAGACGCGCCTGCCCCATGGCGAAAAATAGATTTAAGAGCCTGAGCCCGAGAAACGCGCAGGCTCATACTGCGTCTTTTCCACGCGCTGCCACGTCCACCCCTCGCCCTCACGGTAAACCCGCTGCATGGATTTTCCCGCCGAGGCCGGCAATGGTGGCGCCGAGGGGCTCGAAGGGGCAGAGGGCTTCTCAGCGAGCCACTCCTCGAATCGTTTTTTGGCCTCCTGGCCCACCCCTGCCCAATTCGCCGAGTTCTTCGGCAGCCGCGGATCGCCGAGGCTTCTGTGCATCATGACGAATTTTTGAAGGGTATTCCGCGCCTGGCCATCGGCGGCGCAGAGAATGAGGGCCCCTATCTCCTGCCTTAGGGCGGCTATGTCCCACCCGGCCCACGGGAGAAGCTCCCCGAAAAGTGCTCTCATCACGGCCAAAGAGGGCTCCGTGAACTGATCGCGACAAAGGGCGGCGGCCCTTTCCACGACCTGCCTGGCAAAGGGAGACTGAGGATCGAGGTACCATTCTTCGAGAAAGGGGCTTACCTTCTTTTTTTCAATGATCAGGTTTCTCCCGAGCGTCTCCGGGCCCTGGACGCCGAAGATGGCGTTAAGGTTTGATTTCCATTTGAGGATCACCCGGCTCGGCCCTTCATATTGCTTGACGAGGTCTTTGATCACACCTGCTGCCGGGAATATGCCTGGTGCGGGCTTCCACACGGCGTGGCAAGAGCGGACGAGGCCAGCGAGGGGACGGAACTTCAAGCTCAGGCGCGCGCGCCACAGGTAGGCGAGAAACGGCTCACTGGTGGCAATGTTCGGCTCCCAGCAGAGGTACCTCAAGGCCCCTGGCTCGAGGTCCTTCCTATTGCCCGAGGCGAACGCAATCCACTCCTCCGTATAGCGCGGATCATAGGGCGGCGAGGCCGGGAAGACCGCGACCATACTGTCGACGGCTGCGGCGAGTTTCGGAAGGTGCTTTTCCTTTGCCTGCCCGTCGAGAGACGCAACGAAGCTCCTCATCCTGTCCATTACCTGGCCCATGGCCAGGCGCATCTCGTCGAGGGAGATCCTGCGGTTCCCGCCTCCGGACGTGACGCTCATGACGGCCTCGATGAGAGCGTTTCCGACAGGGTCTTCTGCTCGAAGGAGCGCACCCTGATCTTGAAGACCACCCGTCTGCTCAGGGCCGGGTTTTCCTGCCCCGAGGGCCCATATGCGAGTTCCGCGCTGCCCCTCCCGCTTGCCGACAGGAGACGGAGAAAGGCCGAGCGCTCATCCGCGGTCTCTCGGGTGGTCAGGACTGCCAGGCTCGTCCGGACAACGGACATGGATCTCCTCTGGCTGAGGTCCCAGTTGTGCTCGTCCGTTCCTGATGAATCGGTGTGACCTTCGACGACGATCGAATTGATCTCGGACGCAAACCTTGGGGAGCAGATTGCTTTGGCCAGCTTCGGGATGAAGGCCCTCAGGAATGTCTCGCCGGCGTACGATATGTCTGCCCGGTCCAAAGGGAAGGCCAGGAGGTCTTCGGGGACGAGAATCAGAAGGCCCAGGGGGTCCTTCGGGTCTGAGACGACCTGGATGCCCCCTGCGAGGAAGCTCTTCAGTTCTTTCTGCACCTCGGCGAGCATGGAGTTCCTCGTTCTTTGTGCTTCCTGCTGGGCATTATTGAGGGATGCGCATAGAAGGAGGATGAAGATCACCGCAAGGGACGTCATGAAATCGGTGAGGGAATGCGAGAGGGCGGCGGAGGGTTCCCTTTCGGCCACGATCTACTCCTTTGCCTTAGACGTGCGATTTAGGCCCCCGAGCGTCACGTGCAGGTAGTCGAGCTGCTCGGACAGCTCCTTGATGGAGCCGGACAGATGGCCTGTTGCCTGCGAGACGAGGGTATCAGCTGCCTGGGTGAGACTGGAGAAATGCTTCTCCGTTGAGTCCGAATAGGTTGCCAGGTAGCGGACGATCTGGCCGAGCATCTCCCCTGCCTGGCCTTCGACTGCGCCGAAGATCCTCTCGTACTCGACCATGGACTCCCTGATCCGGTCCCATACCTCATTGTGGCTTCGAATAACGCCCTTCATTGATTCGATCTGGTCCGAGAGGGAAACGGAGACTCGGGCAGCCGCTTCCTGGCCCTCCTTGATCGATTTCGCGGCCTGGCCTAGCGACGCCACCCCCACGTTCACCTGGGTGGTCACGTGCTGCAAGCCGTCTGTCAGGTGACTGCATTTGTCGATCGAGGCAATAAAGTCCTTGATGGTGCGGTCGAGCATGTCTTTCAGTTCTTCAACCCTCGTAAGCTCGGCACCGTGTCTTTCGAGAAGCTCCGTCAGATGAATGGCGTTCTTGGAGCTCAAGGAACTGGCCCGGTCGACTACTTCTTTGGCCTTATTCGTCGATCTTTCGGAAGTCTCCTTTATGACCGTCGCCATTTGGGTGGAAAGCTCCAATACCTTGCCTGAGATGTGTTCCATTGCTTCTTTGGCCTTATTCGTCGATCTTTCGGAAGTCTCCTTTATGACCGTCGCCATGTGGGTGGAAAGCTCCATTACCTTTTCGGAGACGTTGAGGGCAACTCCGGCTGCGGTGGTATCGATTGATTTCACGGCTTCGGCGGTCTTTTCCTGGAGTTTCGCCATCACCTCGCCAACCGTCTTGGTCAAGTGTTCGCTCTGGGCCTTTCTGGCCGCTGTCTCGGCGGCATTCGCAGCCTGGGTGAGCTCGACCATCTCCATGACCTTTTCGGAGATGTTGAGGGTAACTCCGGCCATGGTGGTATCGATTGATTTCATGACTTCGGCGGTCTTTTCCTGAAATTTTGCCATCACGTCGCCGACCGTGGCGGTCAAGTGGTCGCTCTGGGCCTTCCTGGCCGCTGTCTCGGCGGCGGTAGTGGCCCTGGCCAACTCGACCAGGTCTATGAGCACATACTGGTTTGCCACGAGCTGGTCGTTTACTTTCTGAAGGTGGGTAGCCGCGTTCGAAAGGGACTCCGATATCTTGACAAAATGGCCGTGGGTATTGAGGGCGAGGGCCTCATCGAACTTGGAGGCCATCCTGTCGAGGGACGTCCCGAGGGATTGGCCGAAGTCGCGGAGCGCCGATTTGAGCTGCTCGGTCATGGCCTCCTGTTTCTGTGCCTCATTCTCCCTCACGAACCGGTTGAGCTCGTCCTGGAGCGAGGCCATCCTTTCCAGGGCACCCACCGCCGATCTTAGGTTTTCCGCCAGGCCCTCTTTGACGGCGCCCTTGAGGTCGACGTCGAAGGAG
>CAYZAF010000153.1:0-3817 GCA_964476435.1 uncultured Syntrophaceae bacterium | reverse complement strand
ATGCCCAGGAAAAGCCGGCCCTCTACCGCCCTTTGTCGGAGTACGTGGGCCACTACTGCGGGAAGACCGGATGCGTCTACGAGCCGTTAGGAGAGAGAAAGGGATAGATCCAGGGCGCCCATGGTTTGCGATGATTATAGCTCCAGGTGGTACTCGTGAGAAGGCTCGGCGAGGAAGGAAGGCGGTCCTGGGGCATCGAAAGTTTTCCTGCGTCGCGGAAGATTGCATGAGAAAGGCGATCGCGTGGTCCATGGCGATGGTCGTGGTGCTGGCGGCATCAGGGTTGAGCCCCGCCGCTCCGGAATCGGTCATTGCCATAGACGTGGGCCATTCTGTTTCTTCCCCGGGCGCGACAAGCGCCCGCGGCGTCCCTGAATTCCAGTTCAACAGAGACCTTGCCATTGTGGTTCAGCGCACCCTCTCTTCGGATGGTATCCATGCCTTCCTCATCGGAGCTGATGGGCAGGAGACGGACCTGCGGAAACGGACTGATAGGGCCTTTGCCGGCGGCGCAACGTTTCTCCTCTCGATCCACCACGATTCTGTCCAGCCTCAATACCTGAAGAGCTGGCGCTGGCTCGGCCGCACCCTCGCCTATTGTGATACTTTTTCCGGCTATTCCCTTTTCGTTTCACGGGCAAATAGAGACGCTCCTTCGAGCCTCCGCTGCGCCTCCGAAATAGGCGCATCACTTAAGCGCGAGGGTTTCACTCCGTCGCCTCACCACGCGGAGCGTATCCCTGGCGAGGCCAGGGAATGGGCCGACGAGAAAAATGGCGTCTATTACTACGACGGCCTTTCAGTCTTGACCCATGCGACGTGTCCCGCAGTGCTTCTTGAAGCGGGCATCATAGTGAACCGCGATGAGGAGGAGAGAATCCGGACCGAGGAGACTCGCCGTGCCATTGCCGCTGCAGTGGAGCGAGGTTTGGCGGCATGCGGCATGTTGAGGTGACTTCGGCTCATTCCCCGAATCTACTCTGACCATTCTTATCCGGCGTCACCTCTTCCTACCCCTTGGGAAGGCCAATCCATCGGGTCTTGTCTTTATCTTCTGCCCTTCCTGACGATAACACATGTGGGGATGAAAAAAGGTCCGGGGACTACCAGAACGCCGGTCTGCGTGACTTGCCCTTCCCAGGACAGGGAACAGGACCTTAAACGAGGCCTATCGTGACCTTTCGCGCCTCTTCGACGGAGCGGTAATGGGTGCCGCAGATTCAAAGACGATTGACCGGAGATACCGCGACCTCTTTGAAAAGGCCGGCGAGGCAGTACTGGTCTTTGTGCAAGGGGTAGTCGTCTTTCACAACCCTGCAGCACGGGTCCTCTTCGGTATGGCAGAAGACGAGCCCGGAAGCTTACCCATCGGCACCTTTGTCCACCCCGAGGACCGCGACAGGGTGCTCGACCACTACCGACGTCGCCTTCAGGGCGAAGATCCTCCCCGGTCCTATGTTTTTCGCATCGTCCGCCCGAACGGCGCTGTCCGGTGGGTCGAGGCACGTATTGACGTGATAGACTGGGAAGGCGCGCGGGCAACGCTCGTCTTCCTCACGGACACCAGCGAACGCAAGGAGGCCGAACAGGCCATCGCCGAAGGTGCGGAGAAATTCAGGATTCTTTTCGAGAACTCACCCGACGCCATCGTGCTCGTTGACGAAGACAGGTGCGTGGACTGCAATGAGGCAGCCCTCAGCGTCTTAGGGTTCGAGAGAAAGGACGATCTGATCGGCCATTCCCTCTGGGACTTCTCGCCGGAAAGGCAGCCGGACGGAAGGCTCTCGCATGACGTGGCCATTAACGCAGAAGAGACCACCCTACGGCAGGGAAGCAACCGCTTTGAATGGTTGCTCCGCTCCCCTGACCACAGGGAAATCTGGACCGAGGTCTCCCAGACTGCGGTTCCCATAGGGGGAAGAGAGATCCTCCACACCGTGCTTCGGAACATCACCAAGCGTAAAAAGGCAGAGATCTCTCTGCGCGAGTCGGAGGAGCGCTACCGTAAGATCTACGAGAACTCCCAGGAGGGGATCTTCCAGTGTACCTTCGAAGGTCGCTATCTCAACGTCAACCCCTCCTATGCGCGCATGCACGGTTATGAATCTCCCGACCAGATGATGGGGGCGGAAGATTTCGCGCGAAAGCTCTGGGTTGACTCGAAAGAAGAGACGAGATTCGCAGAACAGCTAAGGCGCGATGGGGAGGTGCAGAACTTCGAGTCGAAACGGCGCCGCAGGGAAGGCAGCGTCTTCTGGGCTTCCACGAACGCCCATACGGTCAGGGGGCACAAAGGAGAGGTCATCTACCACGAAGGGATAACGCAGGATATCACCGACTTAAAGAAAACTCAGGAGGCGCTCCGCGAGTCGGAAGAGCAGTTCAGGAGCCTGGCAGACGAGGCCGGCCTGGGCATCTACCTCATTCAGGACGGTCTGTTCAAATACGTGAACATGAAATTCGCCGACATCTACGGCTACAGGGTCGATGAGATCGTTGACAAGATCGGCCCCATGGACCTCGTGATCCCCGAAGACGCCCCCATCGTGGCCGAGAACGTGGCCAAGCGGTTCTCGGGAGAGGTCGATTTCATCAATTACGAGTTGAGAGTGCCCAGACGAAACGGCGATGTCATTACTGTCGAGATCCATGGCAGTCGGACCGTGCGCCAGGGAGAACCTGCGGTGATCGGAACGGTTCAAGATATCACCGACCGCAAGCGGAGCGAAGAGGCCCTCAAGAAGGCCGAGTCAAAATACCGGTCCCTGTTCGAAGACGCATTGATGGGCATTTTCCAGACCACGCCGGCGGGTCGCATTGTGGCGGCAAATCCCACCTTCAGCCGTATACTCGGCTACAGCTCGCCCGAGGACCTCATGAATTCAGTCACGGACCTTGCCACTCAAGTGTATGTCCGTCCCGAAGACCGGCAGAGATTCCATGCAATTCTCTCGTCAGGCCATCTGGTGGAAGGATTCGACACAGAGCTGCGCAAAAAGGACGGGAGTGTGCTCTGTGTGCGCATGAACGCACGGGCGGTCAAGGATGCCCGTGGGGATATTGTCAACTATGAGGGCTCCGCCGAGGATATCACCGAGCACAAGGAGGCGGAGGAGGCCCTGCGCGCGAGCGAGCAACGGTTCCGATCCCTTGTAGAAGCCACGAGCGACTGGATATGGGAGGTCGATCAGGACGGTGTCTATACATACGCCAGCCCTAAGATCAAAGATATCCTCGGCTACGGGACGGAAGAAGTCGTGGGAAAGACGCCTTTTGATTTCATGGACCCCAGTGAGGGAAAGCGCGTGGGAGCCATCTTCAGCGACCTCGCCCGGTCCGGCAGCTCATTCTCCAGTCTGGAGAACACCAATACCCGTAAAGATGGACAAAAGGTGGTCCTCGAGACGAGCGGCGTTCCCATCTTCGACAGCAGCGGAAACCTTATGGGCTACAGGGGCATCGACCGTGATATCACGACGCGCAAGCGGGCGGAAAAGGCCCTTCTCTGGAAAACGACCTTTCTCGAGGCCCTCGTGGAGTCGACATTCGACGGGATACTGATCCTCGACGAGCACGAGGGAAAGGTGACTCACAACCAACGGGTCGTTGAAATGTGGAATATGCCTCCGGCGATAGCCCATACCGAAGACCCTGAAGAGTGCATCCACTTTCTCATGGCCTCCGTGAAGAACCCCCAGGATTTCTACGGTAAGGTCAGGCAGATATACGAGAACCCGAACGACACCATACGCAGCGAATTCGAGCTCCGAAGCGGCATGGTCGTGGAAGTATCATCCTTCCCGGTGCTGGACAAAAA
>CAYZAF010000152.1:0-5694 GCA_964476435.1 uncultured Syntrophaceae bacterium | reverse complement strand
ACCATGGTATTGACCGGGGGCAATAACGAGCTGGCAAAGGAGGCACGGGTGCCGGAGGGTTATGCTGCCCTCTGCGCAATCGTCGTGGGATACGCCGCGGCTGGGGACAAGTTCAGCCTCCCCGAGCGGAGCAAGAAGGGTGAGGTAGCGTACGTGGACTAAAGAAAACCTTTCCGCCCATGAGAGGAGGATAGGCCATGAGAGAAACGAGAAGATCCTATTGCGGTCTCTGCCATCCCAGGTGCGGTCTTCTTCTCGAGGTGGAAGACGGCCGGATCGTCAGGGTGAAAGGCGACCCGGAGCATCCCATCACCAAGGGCAGGATCTGCGCCAGAGGCAGCCTGATGGCCGATCACGTTCATCACCCGGACAGAATCAATTACCCCATGAAACGCCGGGGAGAAAAAGGCTCGGGAACGTGGGAGCGGCTGGGCTGGGAGCAGGCCCTCGACGAGGTGGCGGAGAAGCTGGAAACCCTTCGCGAGGCCCACGGCGCGGAGACCCTGGCCTTCACGCACGGCACTCGACGGACCTACCATTGGGACGAGCGCAGGTTTTTCAATCTTTTCGGTTCGCCCAATGTGTGCGGCGCGAACACTGTCTGCATGTGCCCGAGCCAGGCCGTCGAATACGCCACGTACGGCGGTTTTACATGGGGTGATGTCATGCACGCCCGGTGCGTCGTTCTCTGGGGGCATGGCCCCTCGCAGTCCGACCCGATCGGCCTCTATCCCATGATCATGCAGGCGAAGAAGAACGGCGCAAAGCTCATCGTCGTGGATCCCCGCCGCATCGCCGAGGCAGAAAATGCCGACATGTGGCTCCCCATAAGGCCTGGAACCGACGTTGCCCTCATGCTCGGCTGGATAAGGATCATCATCGAAGAGGGACTCTTTGACCGCGATTTCGTCGCGAACTGGACGATAGGGCTCGAGGATCTCAAGGCTGCCGCTGCATTGTACACGCCGCAAAGGGTCTCGGAAATCACGTGGCTGACCCCTGAACAGGTGGTCGCATCGGCCCGCTGCTACGGCACGACAAAGCCCGGAGTCATCACGTGGGGCTTCGGTTTGGATAAGCAGGGCGTCAATGCCTCTCAGGCTGCGAGGGCGAGATGCTGCCTCAAGGCCCTCACCGGCAACCTGGATGTCCCTGGTGGAGAGACGCTCGGATGCAATGATCCTGTGGGTGCGATCATCAGCGATGAGGAGATGCAGCGGAATGACGCGCTGCCGGAAGAGCAGAGGGCCAAACAGCTGGGAGCGGACCGATACCCCTTCTTCGGGTTCCCCGGCTGGTCGAGAAATGAGGAGGCGAACCGGCGCCTGCCCCGTACATACATGCATCCGCCCAACGCGGACATGACCTGTACGGCCCATGCGCGTTCGGTCTTCGAAGCCATGCTCTCCGGCAAGCCGTATCCGGTCACCGCAGCCATCTCCGTAGCCAGCAATCCGCTCCTTTCCCTGCCGAATCCGCGCCGCACCCGTGAGGCCCTGAAGAGCCTTTCGCTCTATGTGGTCGGTGAGTACTATCTCACCCCTTCCGCGGCCCTCGCTGATTATGTGTTTCCCATCTGCTCCACTGTCGAGACGACAGAGCTTTGGCTGACAGGGACGTTCTGCGTCGCCTGCCCCAGGGGAATCGAGCCCCTCTACGAGAGGCGCAACACATACGATTTCTGGCGCGGGCTGGCTCTCCGGCTTGGGCAGGAAGACCAGTGGCCGTGGAAGAGCGTCGATGAAGTTTGGGACTATAGGCTCTCGCCCGTGGGTCTCACGCTCGATCGACTCCTCCATCAGAACGGCCTCTTCGGAAAACCGGAATTCGGCCGCTACAGGAAGTACGGCTTCGGCACGCCCTCGGGCAAAGTGGAGCTGCGCTCGAGCACCTTTGAGGCCCTGGGGTGCGAGCCCCTGCCCGTGTACCGCGAGATGCCGCATAATCCGGGAGCCGAACCGGCCGAGGCTTTCCCCCTCGTTCTCATCACGGGGAGCCGGTTCATGCCCATGTACCATTCGGAGCAGAGGCAGATCCGGGCAGCGAGAGACAAAAGGCCCGATCCCCTCGTGGCGCTCCACCCGGACACGGCAAGAAAACTCAACCTGGCTGAGGGAGACAGGGTCAAGGTGGAGACCCCGATGGGGAGCATCGTGATGGGCCTTGCTCTCTCCGACAAGGTTGATCCGCGCATGGCCGATGCGGATCACGGGTGGTGGTTTCCCGAGCGCCAGGAGGCTGAGCCGAGCCTCTTTGGCGTCTTCGAATCGAATGCCAATGTGCTCTGCCCTGACGGGCCGGAATTCTGCAGCCCTGAGATCGGCAGCTGGCCCCACACAGCGCTATCGTGCCGGGTAGAGAAGGCGTGAGCGGGGGTCCGAGAGACCCCGCCCCGGGATGAAGTCGGAAATCTCCGATGATCTTGTACGGAAAAATCCGACTGTGAAGACCCTGGCAGGGAAGGCTTAAAGCCTTTCCCAAGGCATTGGGATACCTTCTTTGCCGCATTTTTCCAGGGCCTAAAGAAAAACCAGGGGACGGGGGCCGCCTCTTTTTCCAGCCGGGGACACGCGGCACGGAACGTGCACTCCTTAGCGTCAAGAACATAAGAAGGAGGTGAAACACATGAAGAAGTTGTTTACGTTCGTCGTAGCAGCGATCATCGCTCTCAGTTTCTCGATGGTCGGCTTTGCTCAGGAAGAGAAGCCTGCAGCCGCCCCGGAGAAGCCTGCCGCAGAGAAAACGGTGAAGAAGGCCAAGAAGGCGAAGAAGGCCAAGAAGGCGAAGAAGGCGGAGAAGAAAGAGGAAGCAGCGCCTGCGCCCGCCGAAGCACCCGCGAAGTAACACGCAAACGAATGGGGGAGAGAGGTATGTTTTTCTCCCCTTTTTGTTTCCCCGACCCATTTTCACGAGCTTTCCAGCGATTCCTCTGAAAGAGAAGAGGCGATTTTTTTCATGCCCCGGCCTAAAAAAGCGCCTCCTTGCCGCAAGAAGATCTTAGGATAGAGATTGGTGCGCCGTCGCACGTTGGGGCTCGTCGATACCACGGCCCCTCAAGGGGAAGCCATGCAGGCTGACCATAGGGAAAGGCGTTGACAAGCTTGGGGCGTAAGTCTAACATGGGGAAGAAGAGGCAGCTTGAAGGGCGTCACGAGAGGACTCCAGGACCAGTGAAAAGAAGAAGGAAGACGAAGAGCGTGAGGGTGGGAGGGATTGCCATCGGGGGAGACGCCCCCATCTCTCTCCAATCGATGACGAATACCGATACGAGGGACGTCAGCGCGACAATACGGCAGATAAAGGGGCTTATGGAAGAGGGATGCGAGATCGTCCGCGTTGCCGTGCCTGACGAGGCTGCGGCCCTAAGCCTGGGCAGGATCAAGAAGGGCATAGGCATACCGCTCGTGGCGGACATACATTTCTCAACGAGATTGGCGCTGGAGGCTATCAGGCAGGGCGTCGACAAGCTGCGCATCAACCCTGGGAATATCGGTTCGAGAAAGGAAGTAGAGCGGGTGGTCAGGGCGTGCAAGGAGAGAGGCATACCCATAAGGATAGGCGTCAACGCAGGCTCTCTGGAGAAAGATCTGTTGGAGAAGCACGGGGGCAGGGCCACCCCCGAGGCCATGGTGGAGTCTGCCCTGGGCCACATAGCTATCCTGGAGGAGAGCGGTTTTGACGACATCGTCGTCTCCCTGAAGGCATCTGACATAGACCGCACAATAAAGGCTTACCGGTTGCTTTCCAGGAAGGCAACGTACCCGCTCCACATCGGGATCACGGAGGCGGGCACGAGCTTCCGGGGGACCATTATGTCGTCCGCCGGCCTGGGGATACTGCTGTACGACGGCATCGGGGACACGGTACGCGTATCCCTTACGGCAGATCCCGTCGAAGAGGTGAGGGTCGGCCGGGAGATCCTCAGATCCCTGGGCTTACGGAAGGGGGGGGTGACGGTCACCAGCTGCCCTACGTGCGGCCGCACGGAGGTGGACGTTGTCGGATTGGCCCGGGACGTCGAATTCGCGCTACGGAGGGTGAAAAAGGAGATGCACGTGGCTGTCATGGGCTGCGTGGTGAACGGGCCGGGCGAGGCCAGGGAAGCAGACCTTGCGATCGTGGGGGGAAAAGGCGTTGGGCTCATCATGGAGTCGGGGAAAATTATCAGGAAGGTGCCCGAAAGGGACCTGCTCAAGGAATTCCTCAAGGAAGTCCAGAGGTTTGCGGGCACGCTCGATTAGTGCCTTAAGATGAGGGTAAGAGGAACCGGTCTCCCCCGTTGTCGTGGGTAAGGATCGCGCCTGCCACGGACAGGGCCGTTAACAAAAGGAGGCGCTCCATGAAAGGCTTGATCGCTTTTTCTCTAAAGGCCGCATCCATCGTCTGTCTATGCGGTCCTATGATTGCGGCCCCATCGGTGAAGGCCGCCCCGGGAGCTGAGGCTATCAGGCTCGGCGCTCTGCTCAGCCTCTCCGCAACGGGCGGCTTTGTGGGCCCTCTCGTGGGCACGCCCATGAAGGAAGCGATGACAGCAGTAATCGATGACATGAACCGGAAGGGCGGGATCTTGGGAAGACCGGTAAAGCTTTTCATCGAGAACGATGAGACGAGCCCTTCCAGGGCGGCTGCGGCCGCGCAGAGGCTCATCAAAGAGAGGAAGGTAGCCGCAATAATCGGTGCGAGCCTCGTTGATTCTACCCTGGCCGTGATCCCCGCATGCGAGAGGGAGCACGTGCCCATGATCGTGACGGTCCCGCTCGTCGCGCCCTTCAACAAGTGGATTTTTCTCCTGGGAGCGGGCGATGTGAGAGGGGCCGAGCATATGGCAGACTTTGCCGTACATACGTTGAAAGCGAAGAGGATCGCCGTCATCTACAGTGAGACCGGCTACGGGGAGGAAGGGGCCAGGGACTTCTCGGCGAGCATCGGGAAAATTGCCGGGGTTTCCATCGTAGCCCAGGAGGGGTTCAACATCTCGGATGCAGGCGTGACACACCAGCTGGAAAGGATCAAAGAAGCCGACCCGGACTTGATCGTGCTTTACGCGGACGGGGCCTCGGCTGCGGTGGTCGCGAAGTATTACAAACAGCTGGGGATGGCCACGCCCGTCCTTGGCTCGCACGGCGTTCCGACTCCGGAGTTCCTTGCTCTTGCCGGCGTCACGGCCGAGGAATACGGATGGACGATGATCGGCGACAGGATAGTTATTGCCAATCAGCTCCCCCCGAGCGATCCGTACAGGAAGGATCTCTACGAGCCCTTTCTGAGGCTCATGAAAGAACGATACGGCCGCTCAGCGGCGCTGAGCGTATACGAGGGTGCGGCATATGACGGCGTCATGGTGGCAATTGAGGCGCTCAAGGCGGCAGGCACGGATGACCGGGCCGCGCTCAGGGACGCCCTGGAGCGGATCAGATGGAAGGGTTTCGTAGGGCCCTTCGCCTGCTCGCCCCGTGACCACCAGGGAGCCCCTGAGGACAATTCGGCAGCGATGGTTGTCAGGAACGGCGCGTACGTGCCCTTTAGCAAATAGGCTCTCTCCTTCGAAAAGAGGGCATCGCGAGAGGCTTGCGGGGAGCCCGTCCCCCATCCCGCGGCTAAGGCCTCTATTCCCTTCAATAGGTCATTGATCCATCGGGTAGAATCCGGGTGAGCTGCTAAGTGCATCCAGAGGGAATGGATGAAATATTGCAA
>CAYZAF010000151.1:0-4367 GCA_964476435.1 uncultured Syntrophaceae bacterium | reverse complement strand
ATGAGGAGATTCCAGTGAAGCTCGATCTCGTTCGGATAGATGTAGCCGACAACCTGCTTGAGGAGCGGATAGAGGTTCGCGTCGACATGATTCATGCTAGCGCACCTCCATGTCCAGGTCCGCGTAGAATACCTTGGGCTCTGTGTTGAGGTGGGGCTTGAGCACCGTGATCTTGTTCATGCGCCTGAAACGACTCAAGGGGCTCGCTATCTTTCCCAGCTCTCCGAATACCCTCGCCTGGGTAGGGCAGACCTCGACGCAGGCAGGGGTAAGGCCTTTCACGATCCTATGGTAGCAGAACGTGCACTTCTCCGCTGTCCGCTTCACCGGGTGAAGAAAGCGCATGCCGTAAGGACATGCCTGGATGCAGTAACGGCAGCCGATGCACCATTCACTGTCGACGAGTATCACGCCGTCCTGTGTCTTGTACGTCGCGCCCACAGGGCAGACCTGCACGCAGGGGGGCTTTTCGCACTGGTTGCAGATCTTGGGAACGAAGAATGACTTGAGCACCCTTTTCTCCGATACCGAACCCTTGAAGCCGTCTCTGCCGCCGTTCGGGCTGTCCACCGTGACCTCGCCATCCTCGGCTATCACATACCGCTCTACCCACGTCCTGAAGAAGAAAGGCTCGTCAGGCACGTTATTTTCCTTCTTGCACCCGTCAACGCACCGGCCGCACCCGATGCACCGGTCGACCTGTATGCCCATGCCGTACAGGTGCTCAGTGGGTCTATACGTCGTGCCATACCATCCGCCGGCTTCAGGCTTCCTATTCGCGGCAGCGAGGGCGGCGCCCGGGACTATCAGGGAACACGCGCCCAAAAGGACGAACTTGCAGAAAGACCTTCTGTCCCTGTTCACGGTCTCTTCATCGCGCCTTTTCATCTAGTGGGCCTCCGGCATGTGAGGATAGTGGCACTCCCAGCAGAGGTGCTTTTCACCGTGGCTGGCCATGTTCACTCTGGGTATCTCTCTATCCGATTCCGCGTCCTGGGCATGACACTTTCCGCAGAACTCCCTCGTTTGAGGTTTCTTGGGCGGGTATTGTCTGGGGAGCACGCTGTGCTGCTTGTCTGTCTCGTGGCACACCGTACACTGGACATTCGCGTGGCGCGACACGGCGAGGACACGCTGGATTTTCGCGTGACATGCCTCGCATCCCTTCGGCACCTGCGGCGGTTTCGGATCGTGTGGCTGATGGCACGTGATGCACGGCTTGACCGGGTTGTGGGAGTCGGCGACTACCTGTGGAAAACCTGTGGGCCGCGAGGGCTGGTACTCATGGCAGAGGAGACAATGAGACCGGGCCCGCGGCACATAAGGCTTCACGTTTTCAGGGTCCTGAGTGTGGGCGGCTGCGGGGCCGTGGCACGTCTCGCAGGAAACCCCCTGGTGATAGCCGGTCTTCTTCTTCGCCGCTTCAGCGTCATGGCAGTCGGAACACGCGAGGCTGCCGGCAAACTTGATCTCCCTCTCTGCGTTCTGCACGACGGAGGAAGCCCTGTAGTGGCCGTAGAGGCCGAAATCGGCCGGGACGAAGAAGAGCCGGGCTACATAGGCGCCCCCCAGGATGATGACGCAGGGGACGAGCAGGTAGCGGATCTGCTCCGGGACTCTGTACCACATCCTTGCGAAAGGATTTGTACTCGAATTCCGCATCGAATGTGTCAAGTATAATGAGCGCCTGACGCCGTGTCAAGGCAATCGCCCTTGTCTCGGAACAATTGGGGTAAGAAATTTTTCTTGACGCTGATATGGGGATGGGGCCATAATACTCTCCTTGACGAAAGCCGAAACGTGAATTACTAGGAAAAGATAACGACACATCATACGGAGGTATCTTCTATGAAAGCCGGATTGTCAATATGCGCCCTTCTCGTGGGCATGGTCTCTCTCCTTCTCTCCCCGGGCCTTGTTCTGTCGGCCGACTATCCGAAGGAGCCTGTTACTATCAAGGTCGAAGGGGCGAAGATGCCTCCTGTCACCTTCCCTCATGCGACCCACGTGGAAAAGGGAAAGGTCGCATGCGCTACCTGCCATCACAAGGACGCGCAGAACCCGAAGGCTTGCACCACGTGCCACGGGAAAGAGGCCAAGGGCGGAGCGCCTGCGTTCAAGGACGCCTTCCACGAAAGGTGCCAGGGATGCCACAAGGAGTCAGCGGCAAAAGGTATGAGCGCGCCTACCAAGTGTAATGAGTGTCACAAGAAGTAGACCGGAGGATGGGGGCAGCCCCCCTCTGCGCGAGCCCTCGGCGTCCGAGCGCATCTATCTGTTCCTGGCTTCCCTGCGATTCACCATGCTGGTGCTCTCCTTCATCGCGGCGAGCTGCGTCGTGGGCACCCTTATAAAGCAGCAAGCGCCGCCTGAGGAGTATCTCAGCCGCTTCTCCGAGGGCACCTACGTCTTCCTCAGGTTCTTAGGCCTCACCGATGTCTTCCACGCGCCGTGGTTCCTCGTGCTGGCGGGCCTCTTCGTGGTGAACCTCGTCTTCTGCACCGTCGAGAGGCTCAGCCGTCTTCTGAAAAGCGCAACGGAGATCAAGGTCCCGAACGAGAAGACCCTTTCCTCTATGGGACAGACCTTCTTCCTCCCGGGCAAAAGGGTGGAGGACGCGGCCAAGGCATTCAAAGGGTACAGGCAGGCGGGCAGCGACGGAAGAGGGCTCGTCCTCGAAAAGGGCAGGATCTCTCAATACGGCGTCTACGTGATCCATACGAGCATCATCGTGATTCTCGCGGGCTGCTTCATCGGACTCATGACGGGCTTTCGCGGCTCCATGACGCTCGCCAAGGGGGAGACGAAGGACTCTTTCATGAGAAGGGGCTCTTCGCAGGCGGCCGCGCCCTTGGGCTTCGCCATACGATGCGATGATTTCAAGGTAAGCTTCTATCCTAACGGCGAGCCGAAAGACTATGTGAGCAGCATCGCCATCATCGACCATGGCCGGCGCGTCGAGGAGGCGCAGGTCAGGGTGAACCACCCTCTCACGTACAAAGGGATGAGCATATATCAGGCCAGCTACGGAAGCGACCCAATATTCCGGTTCGCCATCGACGGGAAAGAGGTAAGCCTCTCGCAGGGCAGCGTTTTTCGCGCGGACGGGCTGACCCTCATGGTGGTGAAGTTCGAGAAATCTATCCACACCTTCGGCCCGGGGGTCCAGGTCGCCTACTTGGAAGGGAGTGAGCCGCAGACGTTGTGGTTCCTCAGGGATGTGCCTCGGCTGAGGGAAAAGGAGATCGGGGGCGTCCACGTGCGGCTCCAGGACGTGAGCGACAATTTCTACACGGGCCTGGAGATCGCCCATGACCCGGGCGTCTGGGTCGTGTGGGCGGGATGCGCCATGATCCTGTGCGGCCTCTTTATGAACTTCTTCCTCTTCTACAGGCGCATCTACTTGCTGCAGACATCCTCCGGGATCCTCGTCGCGGGCACGTCGCCGAAAAACAAGGAAGCGTTCAGGGAAGAATTCGAGAAGTGGAGGGCAATAGCACATGGAATTGAATAGCAGGATCCTCGGAGTGGTCACGCTGCTCTATCTCCTCCTCTTCTTCATCCACCTCCTCTATCTCGCGACGAAGAAGGAGGGGATATACAGGGCCGTGTGGCTCCTCCTCTACGTGACGTTCGGCCTCCATTCCGTGGGCCTCGCTGTCAGGTGGGTCGAATCTTACAGGCTCGGCATGGGACACGCCCCCCTCTCCAACTTCTACGAATCCCTCATCTTCTATGCCTGGTGCATCTCCCTCATTGTCATCATCATGAAGAAGAGGTTGTACATACCCCTCATCACAGCATTCGCCTCCCTTGCGGCCCTCGCCTTCATGGGGTATGCCTCCCTTTCTCCATCCGTAGACAGGCACATTCAGCCCCTCATCCCTGCCCTCCAGAGCAACTGGCTCCACGTGCATGTCTTCACCTGCTTCATCGCTTACGCCGCGTTTGCCGTCTCCTTCCTCTGCGGCGTTTTTCACCTCTTCCCATGGAAGGGCATCATCCCCCCGAAAACGAAGCTCGAAGAGCTCAACTACCGGAGTGTCATGGTGGGCTTTCCCATGCTGAGCGTGGGCATCCTCACGGGAGCGGTCTGGGCCAATTTCGCCTGGGGCTCCTACTGGACGTGGGACCCGAAGGAGACGTGGTCCCTCATCACCTGGATCATCTACGCCCTCTTTCTCCACGCGCGTTTCGCGAGGGGCTGGAAGGGCACAAGGATAGCCGTCCTGTCAGTAGTCGGTTTCGCAAGTGTCATCTTTACGTATTTCGGTGTAAACTTCGTGCTGACCGGATTGCACAGCTATGGCGCATCGTAAGGGCGAGCGGCACGCCTAATTCTTCCTTCCGGTCGATCTTCGCCGCAT
>CAYZAF010000150.1:0-7594 GCA_964476435.1 uncultured Syntrophaceae bacterium | reverse complement strand
TACCGCCGCTGGAGAGTGATGAGATGGAGTCTATACGCCGGGAAGCGGGGGCTTACCTTCCCCAGATGAGCCATTGCAGCCGATGCCGGGCAGATGCCGCGGGCCTTATCGGAGAAGACCGGAGCGGGGAAATCGTTGAGCTCTTGAGAGAGGCGTCCCTGCCACAGGTGACGCGTGAGCGACCCTATGTGGCCGTGGCGAGCATGGAGGGGCTTCTCGTGAACCAGCATCTCGGCGAGGCCGCAGCGCTCTGGATCTTCGGCGAGAGAGAGGGCCGGGCCCAGCTCGTCGGGCGGCGCCCTACCCCGGCCCCGGGGGGCGGACAAGAAAGGTGGAACGAGCTGGTGGCGCGCCTCAAGGACTGCAACACGCTCCTCGTAAGCGGCATAGGGCCTTACCCGCACTACATTCTCGAACGAGCCGGCATCAAGGTCGTTGTCATGGAGGGCCTGGCAGCCGAAGGCGTTGAAGCGGTCCTCGGAGGAAGGGAGGTGCCCAGGATGCTCCTCCGGCCGGCAGGCGGATGCGGGATAAGAAAAGAGTGCACAGGAGGCGGTACCGGCTGCGGATAGAGCGGGGAAGCACCGACAAGAATGGGCATGCCGGTTTCCTCAAGGCAAAGAAGAGACAGGCACAGATTGCAGCGATGGAGTAAGCCGGATCCCGATAACGGAAAGGAGCAAATCATGAAGAAGCCGAAACACCACATTTTCGTCTGCGGAAGCTTCAGGGCAAACGGAGCCCCCCAGGGGGCGTGCAGCAAGAAAAACTCCATGGGCCTCCTCCAGTACCTTGAGCAGGAGCTTTCCGACCGCGGCCTCATCGACGTTGCGGTGTCTAGCGCCGGCTGCCTGAAGGCATGCGAGGCGGGCCCCGCCATGATCGTCTATCCGGAAAACTGGTGGTACGGCAGGGTGGAAGACGAAGGGGCCGTTGACGAGATCATCGATGCCCTGGAAAGGGGGAAGGCGGCCGAGGCTTATCTGATAGGATAGTGAAGTCAGCACGAGAAGCAACGACGAAGCGACTGATCCACAACGGAGAAAAAGGTGAACTCTGAACTGAAAAGGATTCTGATCTTCGACACTACGCTGAGGGACGGCGAGCAGTCTCCGGGGGCGACTATGACTGCGCGCGAGAAGCTCCTCGTGGCACGGCAACTCGAGAGGCTCGGAGTAGACGTCATCGAGGCCGGTTTCCCCGTTGCGTCGGAGGGAGAGTTCGTCTCAGTCCGGGAGATAGCGAGAAAGATCAGGGAAGTGCAGGTGGCGGCCATAGCCAGGGCAAAGCACGAGGACATAGACCGTGCGTGGGAGGCCCTGAAAGAGGCAGCAGACCCGAGGCTCCACGTCTTCATCTCCACGTCTGATATCCATCTCAGGTACCAGCTTGGGAAGAGCAGGCACGAGGTGCTGAGGCAGACAGCCGATGCGGTATTGCATGCATGTGCCTATACGTCCAACGTCGAGTTTTCAGCCACGGACGCCACAAGGACGGATAGGGAGTTCCTTCGCCGGGTACTTGAAGAGGCGATCAAGGCAGGAGCGAGGACGGTTAACATCGCGGATACTGTCGGATACGCCGTGCCCGACGAATTGGGCGGCCTCGTGGCGTATCTGGCGACATCCGTGTCCGGTATGGATAGGGCAGTACTCTCCGTCCATTGCCACGATGACCTCGGCCTTGCGGTGGCAAACAGTCTAGCGGCGGTGCGCCGTGGGGCAGGCCAGGTGAAATGTACCCTCAACGGCATCGGCGAGAGGGCCGGGAATGCAGCACTGGAAGAGGTGGTGATGGCATTGGAGGTGCGAAAGGAATTCTTCAAGTGCAGAACGAATGTCCACACCGAGCAGATTCGCGAATCGTCGCGGCTCCTTACGGAAGTGACGGGCATACCGGTCCAGCCGAATAAGGCCATCGTGGGCGCCAACGCCTTTGCCCACGAGTCGGGTATCCACCAGGACGGGCTCATAAAGAAAAGGATCACCTATGAGATCATCGAGCCCCGATCCGTCGGAGAGGCTGGCACCCGCATGGTGCTCGGAAAACATTCTGGCCGCCGCGCCCTCGGTGAACACCTCAAGAAGATGGGCCGGCGACTCACCCGGTCCGAGATGGATAGGTTCTTTCCCGTTTTCAAGGAATGGGCCGATCGCAGAAAAGTGGTCTCCGACGCCGACCTTGAGGCCCTGCTGGCGTGTCTGCCCGCGTCGTTGAACTTTATTTAAAAAAAACGACGGATGAGGCTACCAAATTCCTTGGCGCGCTACTTGTATGTATCGAAGCCTGACGGACAAGGCCCCCTACACATTGGTGTGTAAGAGACAATGGCGTTCGTACTTGGAACGCCATTTTTTTGTACGTCCGCAGGCGGGACGAAGACGTCCTTTGCTCCCGGGTCCGAGAAGGCCTGGACGCACGGACGTTTTCTTATTTTTACGGGGTAAGGGAGGAGAGAGATGAACACAGGTGATACGGCGTGGGTTTTGGCCTCTACGGGTCTCGTCATGCTCATGACACCCGGGCTCGCCTTTTTCTACGGCGGCATGGTGAGGCGAAAGAATGTGCTCGGCGTGCTCATGCAGTGCTTCACGATCCTTTGCGTGCTCAGCATCCAGTGGGTGCTTTTCGGCTATAGCCTGGCTTTTGCGCCGGGCAAGGGGTTCTGGGGCGGTCTCAGCTGGGCAGGCCTCTGCGGCGTCGGATTGGATGTCTATAAGGATTACGCGCCCACGATCCCCCATCAGGCGTTCATGATCTTTCAGGCCATGTTCGCGGTCATCACGCCTGCCCTCATCATAGGCGCTTTTGCAGAGAGGATGAAGTTCGCTGCTTTTCTCCTCTTCACCCTACTATGGGCGACCTTTGTATATGACCCAATCGCCCACTGGGTCTGGGGTGTCGGTGGATGGCTGAAGAACCTCGGTGCCCTCGACTTCGCGGGCGGCACGGTCGTCCACATCAACGCAGGCATGGGAGCCCTCGCAGCCGCCATCCTTCTGGGGAAGCGCAAGGGCTACGAGAACAAGCCCATCCCTCCCCACAACCTGCCCCACACGGTGCTCGGCACCGCATTACTCTGGTTCGGGTGGTTCGGCTTCAACGCGGGAAGCGCTTTGGCAGCCAGCGGCCTCGCGGTGAGCGCCTTTGTGGTGACCAATACCGCAGCAGCCACGGCCGGCCTCACGTGGGCCTTCATCGAGTGGATCCATAACGGAAAGCCCACCATTTTCGGCAGCGCCACAGGTGTGGTCGCCGGTCTCGTGGCCATCACACCGGCAGCCGGCTTCGTGGGACCCCTCCCGGCGATCGTCATAGGCGTCTTTGTGAGCATCTTCTGCTATCTCATGGTTGCCATCGTGAAACCGGCCCTCGGGTACGACGACTCCCTCGATGCCTTCGGCGTGCACGGGATAGGGGGGATGTGGGGCGCCCTGGCAACGGGCCTCTTCGCGACAAAGCTCATCAACCCCGATGGGGCGAACGGCCTCTTCTTCGGAAATCCGGGGCAGCTGCTCGTACAGGCTGCTGCCGTGGCAGTGACCATCGTCTACAGCTTCGTCGGGACCCTCATCATCCTCAAGGTCGTCGATTGGGTGGTGGGTCTGAGGGTCACGGAGAAAGATGAGATCATGGGCCTTGACCTCACCCAGCACAATGAAAACGCGTATACCCTTTTGGAGTAGGAGGAGCCATGAAACTGATCATTGCCATCATCAAGCCCGACAGGCTCGAGGCTGTAAAACAGGAATTATACGCGGCGGAGGTGAATCTCATCACGGTGAGTGAGGTGCTGGGACACGGCAGGCAGATGGGTGTCACCGAAGTTTACCGGGGCGTGAAAGAAATGGGCAACCTGCTCCGCAAGGTGCAGCTCCTCATCGGCGTCAACGATAACTTCGTGGAGCCGACCATCAAAGCCATCTTGAAGGGCGGGCAAACGGGCGAGATCGGCGACGGCAAGATCTTCGTGCTTCCCCTCGAAGAGTGCGTGCGCATACGCACGGAGGAGAAGGGCGGTAAAGCGATCGGCTAAAGGCTTGCTTTTAAGCCATTCGAGCCCATGGGGTGAAAGAAATGGTTCCCCCCATGCGCAGCCGATACTTGCTCTTGAGATATCGCCTGAGGTTCGAAAAGGGGTGCGTCACGAGGAGACAGTGCGCGACGCACCCCTTTCTTTAGGAAAACAGACAGACCTTTACCATTCCTTGCCCTCCCTCCCTTGACTTGCCAGCCCCAAGACTCATAGAATTATGGGAAAGAAGCATATGCTGGAAGGCCTCATGAGCCCGCGGCTCCGAGGCGGAAGGCGCGTCCAGGACATATGCCGGAGGAACCATGCATAGAAAGGCGGTCTCCCTGCTCTCTGGGGGGCTCGACAGCTTACTCGCGACAAGGTTGATCAAGGACCAGGGGGTGGAGGTGGTGGCCCTCCACTTCACCTCTCCCTTCTGCAACTGCTCTCACGGCTCGGACAAGGGGTGCGCCATACAGGCAGTGAGAAGCTCCGCGGAGCTCGGCGTCGAGGTCGCGGTAAAGGTAAAGGGCGCGGAATATTTGAAGATGCTCCAATCGCCCCTCCACGGGTACGGCAAGCACATGAACCCCTGCATCGACTGCAGGATCTTCATGCTCAGGGAAACCGCGAAATTCATGGAAGAGGCACAGGCGGGCTTCGTCATTACGGGAGAAGTCCTGGGGCAGCGGCCCATGTCCCAGAGAAGAGAGGCCATGAGGCTCATCGAAAAGGAGAGCGGTCTGGTCGGGCTCATCGTGAGGCCCCTGTCTGCCCGGCACTTCCCTCCTAGCCTGCCCGAGAAGGAAGGGATCATCGATAGGGAGAGACTCCTGAACCTTTCGGGGAGGTCTCGGAAGGAGCAGTACCGGCTCGCCAGGGAGTATGACCTGAAGGAGTACAGCTGCCCCGCAGGGGGATGTCTCCTCACCGACCCTATTTTTGCCGTAAAGCTGCGCGACCTTTTCCGCTTCAACCCGGATTGCACCATGTTTGACGCTGCCCTGCTCAAGATCGGCCGTCATTTCCGCTTGTCTGAGACCGCGAAGGTGATCGTGGGGAGGAATGAAGGGGAGAACATGCGCCTGGAGGCGCTCTCCCGTGCCGGTCATCCCTTCCTGAGGCCCCTTTCGTTTGTCGGGCCGTCCGGCCTTGTCGTGGGCAAGACCGGGGGGAATACGGTACCCGTGGCTGCCAACATCATGGCCTCGTATGGAAAAAGCTGCGAATTCCCGGTGACCGTGGAAGTGATCGACGGGTCAGCCACACAGCACGCGGTTGATCGTCTCTCGATCGACCTTGAGAGCTTGCGGATTTGAAAGGGCAATTAATGGGGCTTAAGCACCCCCTCCTTCCGCAAAGCCTCGGAGCCTCCCCCCTCAGCCTAGCTACGCTCGTTTTCTCGCTGGCTTAAGCGCCCCCCCTCCAAAGGCATCAGCCACGACCCACTGCGTGGGTGCCCCGGCCTCCCCCCTCACCTCGCTTCCGCTCGTGAAACCACGAATACCGCTGTGTCGGCGAATAGGTTGGGAAGGCACCTCACCCGCCGCTTTGAGGTGAAATAGAGCCCCTGCTCTATGCGCATGTGGTTCTTCCTGCAATAGACGACAAAATCGAGAATGCTCAGGAAGTGAAGGTTGGGCGTGTCGTGCCACTCGTAGGGCAGGGAAGGGGTGACGGGGGTCCGGCCCCTAAGTCCCAGTTGGTAGCGCGTGCTCAAGCTCGCAAAATTGGGAAAGCCGACGATCACCTTCCGTCCCACCCTGAGGGCCTCCCTCAAGACCTCGTCCGGCTTCCTCACCTGCTGGAACGTCTGGTTGAGGATGACGAAATCGAAGGACCCGTCGCTGTACTCCGACAGGCCCCTGTCGATATCATCGTGGAAGACGTTGAGGCCTGAGGCGACACACTGGAGGATCGCATCGTCGTCGATCTCTATGCCCTGGCCCCTGATGCCCTTTTTCTCCACGAGGGCCGCCAGAAGCTCTCCTCTCCCGCACCCGAGGTCGAGCACCGCTGCCCCCGGTGTGATGATATCGAGGATCGCCTGCTGGTCTAATCTGAGGCTTTGCTCGTCGCTCATGCTGTCTGCATCGATGCCATGACCTTCTTGAGGAAGTGGCTGACAAGGTGCGACTGCTCGTCCACCTCGATGAGAAATGCATCGTGGCCCCACGTGGAGTTGAGCTCTGCGTATATGGCCTCGACGCCGGCCCGCTTGCACGCCCTGGCGATTTCCTGTGACTGGTAGGACGGGTAGAGCCAGTCGGATTTGAAGGCAATCACGAGAAAGCGCGTCTTCACGCCCCGAAGGATCTCTGTAAGCCCTTTTCCATTTGCCAGGTCGAAGTAATCGATTGCTTTCGTAATGTAGAGATAGGAGTTCGGGTCGAAGCGGTTGATGAAGTTCTCGCCCCTGTATTGCAGGTACCCCTCGACCTCGAACTCAGGGTCAAACTTGAAGTTGCTGCGCGTGTTCTTGAATCGCCGTCCGAACTTCTCGGCCATTGACACGTCGCTCATGTAGGTGATGTGGCCCACCATTCGCGCGACGCTGAGGCCCTTTGCCGGCAGGGGCCCTTCGTAGTAGTTGCCTTCATTCCAGTTGGGATCTGACATGATGGACTGCCTTCCCACCTCGTTGAAAGCGATCTGCTGGGGCGAATGGGTAGCAGTCGTGGCGATGGGAATGGCCGATCGAACCCTTTCCGGATAGGAGGCCACCCACTGAAGCGCCTGCATGCCTCCCATCGAACCACCCGAGACTGCGAGCAGCCTGTCGATGGCGAAGTGGTCGACGAGGTGTCGTTGGGCATCTACCATGTCTTTCACCGTGATGATCGGGAACTCGAGGGCGTAGGGCTTGCCCGATCGAGGGTTCATAGAAGCCGGGCCGGTAGAGCCCCTGCAGCCGCCGAGAACATTTGAACAGATGACAAAATAGCGGTCGGTGTCGAAGGCCTTGCCCGGGCCGATCATGTTGTCCCACCAGCCGGGGTCCTTGTCGCCTTTGTGCCAGCCCGCTGCGTGCGCATCGCCGGTGAGGGCGTGCAAGATGAGAATAGCGTTCGACCTGTCAGCGTTCAGGGTGCCGTAAGTTTCGTAGGCGAGAGTGACCGGGCAGAGCGGTTTCCCCCCTTCCGTCTCGAACGGGCTCTCCTGGGCAAAGGTGTAGTATCGGGTTTCGACTATGCCTAAACTGTCGCTATCCGTCGCGTCCATCCTTTCGTTTGAGTCCGAAGCTCTTCCCTTATCGAAAGACAAGGGTGGACTAACCTGCTGCTTTTCGCAGCGCCTGCTCCAGGTCTCCTTTTATGTCCTCAATGTCCTCAATGCCGACTGAGAGGCGGATATAATCCTCCGTGACACCGGTCTCCTCCTGTTCCGCCCTTGTCAACTGCTGGTGCATAGTCGAGGCGGGATGGATGACGAGGCTCCTGGCATCAGCGTCACACTCCCTGCCTTCGTACTCTACGCTGCCCTCCCCGAATACTGCCGTTATTCGAGGTTTCTCTCCACAGAGAGGACAATCCTGCCTTCGTCCCGTCTCGAACGTGCGGGTGGCGAGACCGAGGGCAT